>JAEVZU010000205.1 GCA_023392075.1 Bacillota bacterium
AAGGTATAAATATGAGCGGGGCAGTTAAAGCAAATAAAAAACTAAATGAAGAAAAAATATTGGCAGTTGTATTTTTAGCGCCGGCATTGATTTTGATATTATGTATGACTGTAGCACCTATCTTCTATGCAATCAATACCAGCTTGCATGCAACGGAGTATGCACAGATAAAAGAGTTTATCGGCTTACAGTATTATAAGGAAATACTGGGGTCGGCAAAAGGATGGTATTCCATATTCAATTCGGTTACATATGTTTTGATGTCCTTGATACTGGTTATCCCTTTGGGAACGATAAGTGCAGTATTGCTAAACAAGAAAATTGCAGGAAGGACAGTTATCCGCACACTGGTAATCATACCCTGGGTATTGTCACAGACGGTTACGGCTCTCCTGTGGAAATGGCTGCTTAACAGCAATTATGGGCCTGTCAGCTATATATATTACTCCATTACAGGCCAGAAGGTCGACTTCTTCAATTCACCTTTGGCGGCCAAGTTTACTGTTGTATTGGCCAATGTGTGGAATTCTTTTCCCATTGTTATGATACTGATACTGGCTGCCCTGCAATCAATATCAGCAGAAGTTTATGAAGCGGCCGAGGTAGATGGAGCAACAAAATTGCAGACGTTTTTCAAAATAACATTACCGCTGTTGAAGCCTACAATACTGACTTCTGTTGTGCTTCAAAGCATGGAATACTTCAACATGGTTACTTTGATTTATACTCTGACATCGGGAGGGCCTTTTGATGCCACTCAGACTATGAGCGTACTGGCGTTTAAGGAAGGCTTTGATTACTGGCACCTGGGATATGGCTCTGCCAGCAGTATTATAATACTTTGTCTCAACATGTTATTCAGCATTTTTTACATGAAAATTCTCAGAAAAAAAGACTAGTGATGAAAGAAGGGAACAGAAGATGGCAAAAGGTTACTCAACCATAGGAAAGGAAAAGTTCAGTATATCAACCGTATTTACATATGTAGTTTTGCTGTTGTTTATTTTTGTCATGATAATTCCTATTTTCTGGGGATTAATGACATCCTTGAAGGGAAGCGGAGAGATTAACAGATTCCCTCCTACAATTATCCCGAGCGTGCTTGATACGACAAATTATTATAAAGTACTGTTTCTATCAAATTTTACAACCTACTTTAAAAACAGTGTACTTGTAACAGTTCTGTGTGTGTTTGTTTCAACAGTCATAGCCGGACATGCAGCATATGCAATCTCCCGTTTCAATATAAGGTTTAAAAACCAGCTGATGTTTGGAATACTTATGACCAGTATGGTTCCGGCTGTCGCATTATTGATTCCGCTGTATATAATGGGCGTAAAAACCGGAATTTACAACACCCGGTTTATGCTGGTACTGGTATACACATCATGGAGAACACCCATGCTGACATGGATATTGAAAGGATTTTTCGACTCGGTACCGCTGGCAATTGAAGAAGCTGCAATGATCGACGGCTGTTCGAGACTCAGGACTTTTTATACTATCGTAATTCCCATGTCACAGCCCGGAATTGTATCAAGCGCATTACTTACAGCGGTTTATGTGTGGAATGACTTTCTTGTATCCTTCAGTTTTGTAACAAATGAAAAACTGCGAACAGTGTCGGTTGGTCTTTATTCCTACATTACGCAGTATGGGGTCCAATGGGGTGAACTTCTGTCCGCGGTTATGATAACAATCATTCCAATAATTATTCTGTTTGTATTACTTCAGAAAAAGTTCGTGGACGGTATGGCTGCCGGAGCAGTCAAGGGTTAGATCCTGTTTGATGCGATGCATGTGCAAAATACGCTGAAATGACGAGTGCAATGATTTATTAAACAGGTTCTTGAGTGTGAATTAAGGCTGGTAGCAGGTAACACCTGAAAGTATATGTCCGGTGGGGAACTGACCGGGCAATGTATGAGTTTAAATGTTACAGACTACTGGATGCTTTAATTATAATTTAAAGACAAAGGAGAATAAAAAATGAAAAGATTAGTTAGTGCAATGCTCGTATTAGTGCTGGTCTTTAGCCTGGCTGCATGCGGAGGAAATTCGGCCGGAACCGCTGAAAGCAGCCAGACAGGTTCTGAACAAGGTTCATCAGGTTCTGCTGTGTCAGAAGGGGTGGATTTAACTCTTTGGATTTTCTTGAATCCCGAATCCCAGGAAGATCCCCGAAATGTTGTTTTAAAGAATATAGTTGACAATTACAATAAGAATAATGCCATGAAGAATACCGTTAAGGTTGAGAGCATCCATTACAGCAAGTTTGAGGCTCAGGCTATACAGGCGGCGGCAGCAGGTACCGGACCTGACATAATCAACGTGTACACCGATATGCTGAAACAGCATATCGCAGGCGGAACCATACAGCCGATGACAAAATACGCTCAGGAATTTATTCCCACTTTGGAAGGTTATACTTATTCAGCAGACAGCTTGAAAATTAATAACGAAATATATTCATTGCCATGGGAGAGCAGAACCTTTGTATTCTGGTACAGAAATGATATATTCAAGCAAGCGCCCACATCTTTACCAGGCCTGGCCAAGCTCGCAGGCGCGCAGTCAACAGCTCTTGCACAAGGCTTTGTTATAGGACTGTCTGATGGTTCGAAAGGTGCAAGCTTCATGGAATCCTTTGTTCCATTCATACGTTCTGCCGGAGGTACATTGTTTGATGATTCTGGTAAAGCGGTATTCAACAGCGATGCAGGCATACAGGTGCTGGATTACGTAAAGAGTTTGGTGGACTCCAAGGCCATGGACAAGTCGACATTAAGTCTGGGAGTTGATGAAGTAATAGATGCATTCAAGGCAGGAACAATACTTTCCTGCAATGCAGGCACACAAAGAGCTGCTGCCATAAGAGCATCTGAGCTGAACGACAAAATTGTCTCTGCACCCATGCTGGGTTTCAAGGATAATGAACCAAGTCCGGCAGTGGTTGCAGGACAGAGTTTGGGTATAGGAAAGTTCTCCAAGAATCCAGACGCCTCATTTGATTTCATAAAAGCATTCTTTACCAAGGAAAGCCAGGTTGACTGGCTGAAGGCAAAGGTCCTCCCGGCGCTCAAGACGGTATATGACGACCAGGAAGTAAAGAACATGGCAAACTACGATGAACTGCTCTCCTGGAATGAGTATGCAGGTAAAGGAAAAGTTGAGTTCTACCCGGCAGATTATTCCGAATTGTCGGTGAAACTGGTTCAGGCAGCGCAGAATGTCATATTTGGCGGCAAGGATTCAAAGACGGAATTGGACAATGCTGCAAATTGGTATAACAGTAAAAATAATAAGTAGTTGATTGGGGAATGCACTTATACGGGAGAGTGTAAGTGCATTCCCGGGAAATAAAATATTAATGGAAGCTGGGGGAAGTGTGAATATGAATTATAAAGAGAATTATGACGTAATAGTAGTAGGAGGAGGCCCGGCGGGAATAATGGCAGGTCTGGCTTCGGCCAGGGTTGGAGCCAGCACGTTGATAATTGAAAGAAACGGTTTTTTGGGCGGTGCAGCCACAAATTCCGTTTTAGGCCCGATTTCTCCGTTTCATTTTGGTGATGAGCAGGTTATAAACGGAATTCCGCAGGAATTCATAGATGAGCTGGTCAAGGTCCACGGCAGCACCGGACATTTAAAAGCGCTGGACGCATATGGCAGCGGAGCATATCTTGGTTTTTATGACAGGGAAAAATATAAATATGTGGCAGAAGAAATGCTTATTAAGGCCGGAGTGGATATATTCTTTCATGCCTTCATAAGTGAAGTTCAAAAAGAAGGTAACAGGATTACGGGAGTTACTGCCATAACAAAAGCAGGCTCAAAAAAATTCGGTGCCAAAATTATTGTTGATGCAAGCGGCGACGGAGATGCGGCTGTTATGGCCGGAGCAGGCTATGTGTACGGAAATGCCGAAACCGGCAAGGCTCAGCCGGGTTCATCAATGTTTGAGATGGTGGATGTGGACACCGACAAGGTATATGAATATATTTACCAGAATCCCGAGGATTTTGAATGGAAGTCCGATTTGGTTCCGGTAAGGGAATACAGCGACAGGCTAAAGCAGCACTATTTTGTAGCCCAGGGATTTAAAAAGCTGGTTGAAAAAGCTGTTGAAGCAGGAGATCTGTGCTTCGGAAGAGACAGTGTAATAGTATTAAACGGTATCCATCCCGGGAGCATCCACTTTAACGCCACAAGAGTAACCGGCTATAATTCTGCAGACCCTGTTGAAAAATCCATAAGTGAAATTGAAGGAAGAAGGCAGATTGAATCTGTTTCCGAATTTATGATCAAGTATGTTCCGGGTTTCGAAAAGGCATACGTAAGTGTTACAAGTAATGAGGTTGGCGTACGTGAAACAAGGCATATAAAAGGGTTGTATACTTTAACGGCAGAGGATGCCGGAGAGGGAAGAAAATTTGAAGATGTGGTTTCAAGAGGATATTTCCCCATGGACATTCATAATCCCGACGGCGCAAGCGGCTATACGGAAGGTAAAAGCGGCGGCTGCTGGGTGGATTTAAAGGATACCTATGATATACCCATCAGATGTCTGATACCGGAAAAGCTTGATGGAATGGTTTTGAGCGGAAGATGTATTTCCGGAACAAGTGAAGCTCATGGCTCATACCGTACCCAGGGCGGTATTATGGGAATTGGTCAGGCATCCGGAGTTGTTGCGGGCTTATGTGCCGTGAAGGGTGTGGAACCAAGGAATATAGATGTAAAGGAAGTACAGCAAAAGCTGGTTGAATTTGGAGCATCGGTTTGGCGTAATGAAGAAAAGAAGGCCAGGGAAGAAGCTCATGCCACAGATTGTGTAAAAAAATATATGAGCAGGCGTGACAAATGTATTACAAAAAAGGAAATTATGGACCAATATCTTAAGTAATACAAAGGCAAATACATGAAATTTCATAAATACTCCTAAATTAAGCGCCTGAAGGAATTTTCTTTTGGGCCGATTTTTTAGGAATTTTATAGATTTATATAAAACGAATTTATTTAAAACAAATACTATAGGAATTTTAAGACGGAGGCAGGGGGGAATTATATGAAAGTACCCAGGATATTGGTAGTGGGAAGCTTTGTAATGGATTTGATATACAGTACTTCAAAGGTTCCCGGTGAGGGAGAGACGGTAAATGACGGTCTTTCGTTTGCTTCGGCACCTGGGGGGAAGGGTGCAAATCAGGCTGTTCAGGCCGCCAGGCTTGGCATCGATGTAACGATGGTAGGTAAACTGGGACAGGACATGTTTGGGGATGAGCTTTTAAAGGCTGTTGAAAGTGCCGGTATAAACGCTGAAAAGGTAATCAGAGACGCTTCCTGTTCATCGGCGGTAAGTAATGTAGTATTGGAAGTGGTACCGGGCAAAAAAGCTAAAAACCGGATAATAGTAGTACCCGGTGCTAATATGGCGCTGACTGTAAGTGACGTGGAATTTTTAAAGGATAAAATTTCAAAGTATGATATGGTAATCCTGCAATTGGAAATACCCTTGGAGGTAAATAGGAAGATCATTGATTATGCATATGAAAAAGGAGTTCCGGTAATGCTCAACTCTGCTCCCTATCAGCCTCTGGACGATGATCTTCTCTCCAAATTGACATATATTTCGCCCAATGAGCATGAGGCGTATGGTTTGACAGGAATTAAAACTACTGCCGGAGATGGAGCAATAGATATAAATAAAGTTGGAATGGCCGCCAAAGCGCTGCTTAACAAGGGGGTAAAAAATGTAATAATAACACTTGGCAGCAATGGCGTGGCATTTATGAACAGCGAGGTGTTTATTGTCAAACCCTGTGTAGACATAGTCAAGGTAGTTGACCCCACAGCAGCGGGAGATTCATTCACCGGAGCCTTTTGCTCGGCGGTATGTATGGGCATGACGGTGGAGGAAGCTCTTGATTTTGCCAATTATACTGCGACTATTACAGTTTCAAGAATGGGGGCAATAACCTCCCTGCCGACTCTTCAGGAGGTCAGGGATTTAATGAAAAAGGATAATTACACTGGAAGATAGAGGGGTGAGATTATGAACCAAACATTGGACGACGTATTAAAAAATTTTGTTGACATTTCCATAAATGAGATAGAAGCCTTAAAGAAGGATATAAGTCTTGATGTCTATAAAAAGGCTATGAAACTGATTATGGATGCCGAAGAGCACGGGAGCAGAGTGCATATTACAGGAATCGGAAAGCCTGGGCATGTAGCGGGCTATATAGCCTCTCTGCTGTCATCAACAGGTACTCCTGCATATGAACTTCACGGGACCGAAGCTGTTCACGGTTCGTCAGGACAGGTAAGATCCGGAGATGTTGTGATTGCTATATCAAACAGCGGTGAAACCTCTGAACTTAAAGCTACTGTGATGACTTTGAAAAACAATGGGGCAAAAATTATTGCGGTTACAGGTAAGAGGGAATCCTGGCTGGCCCAAAATGCCGATGCATTTCTATACGCGGGTGTTGAAAATGAAGGAGATCCTCTGAACAGAGCTCCCAGGGCATCTATACTTGCAGAGGTATTCGTGCTTCAGATATTGAGCCTGCTTTTGCAGTGCGAAAAAAATATTACGCCTCAGCAGTATGTAAAGTGGCATCCGGGAGGATCTCTGGGAGCGTTGAGAGAAAATGAAAAGGATAAAGGAGTAGACCATGCTTAAAACAGCTTGTATAAATCCGGAACTGACGGGGCTTCTTGCGGCATGCGGACATGGGGATAAAATTTTGATAGCGGATGGAAACTATCCCATAGGATCAAACACGGGGGGAAATACCCAAAAAGTATATCTTGGCTTAACACACGGTGTGCCCACGGTCACACAGGTTTTAGAGGTTATTGATAAAACCCTGTCGATTGAAGCCGCAGAGGTAATGGTTCCCGGGTCGGGAGAGGAACAGGAGATATTCGGTGAGTTCAGAAGTATCCTTCCTGAAAATGTTGTACTGGGAAAGCTTAACAGGTATGAATTTTACGAAGCATGCAAACAGGGTAATGTGAAAATAGCGGTCTCTACAGGCGAAAAGAGAGTATTTGCAAATATACTGATCACTGTAGGCGTTGCATAAACCAGGATAAACTTTGTTCATAGCACATAAACTTTAAACAGTATTCCCGGCAGGGTATTTGAGTTAACTGCCGGGAATACTGCTGTTAAAAAGCCTTATACTTAAATTGGTTTAAAATAAAAAAACAAAAGTTTTATTCATAGAACTGCAGCCAGGCAATGTCTATGCTGCTTCCGGGAAGGAAAATCAGCGATACCGTCTTTTTACCCGAAATCTTTTCTCCCAGCGTAAATACTGCGCTTGTATAGTCCTCGGAACCGTCTGCAAATACCACTTTTTGAATTTTTTCTTCTTCACCGGTAAATACGATTTGAATCGAATTACTTGGTATTTCTGATCTCCAGCTTAAGGCGATACTGCTTGCACCTGTGTCACCAAAGTCCATATTCTCATATATAATAGAAACATTGTTTCCAATATTCTCAATTGTATGGGCGTTAACCTTGAAAGAATCTCCGTAAATAGTATCGTATTCGGCAGCCGAAAGTTTTTGAAAAGCTTTTATGTACTTTTTAAAGGAAAAGCCCTTGATATGAACCTTTTCTCTGAATACCAGACACAGGGCAGTCACACCGCGCAAACGCCGGGGAAGCTTATAAGTTACTTCCTGGTAAGTGTTCCAGACAGAACCTTTGTCGTAAGCCGCCGTACAAAGCAGTTCGCCGCCTTCCGAAGGCATCCCTTCCCATATTTCAAAATTAAAAGGTTCTTTCCCGAGCGGAAACAGCGGTAAAGTGATTTCATCCGAACCGTAATCACCAAAGTCCACATCTTTAAAACCCACATGGCTTTCACCGCTGCGCAGGGTCGCAATACCCCGTTCATTACCGTTGGTCAGCTCCGCATTGCTGCAGTTGTACAGCCCTGCCGACACAAAACCGTAAGGATCGAGAAATGCTTTTCCCATACCTGTAATGTTGATGATTTGCTGGGATATTATTGTCACATGCCCGCGCCCGTTTTTTGCAGCACAGCGTACATAAACCCTGCCGTCACCCTTTGGAATTACTTTTGCGCTTTTGCAGTCTTCTGAGACATTCAGGCTGCCAAGCGGACTGTCAATACCTCCCGCATCGGTCAACCGCCAGTACAAGTCGCTGTATGTCGCATTTTCGGGAAAAATCCGTGCGGAAACAGCATAGTCATGTACAGTCAGCTCGATCTTCCGGATGGGGATGTCAATGTCATCCATCGCTGCTGTAATGTGGGGCGGACTGTCGTTTTCACACTTGACAACGGCCAGAAGCTTACCGTTAAACAGCCGTTTGCTGTCTGTGCGGTATTGGTCGCAATCGGTGGAGTCGCCGTTGTCCAGAGTCAGAAGTTTTCCGCCTTCCACAGATATACGAACCCGGCAGTTGGCATTTTCGACAAAATTACCGTTCCTGTCGGCAGCAATAATTGTTATAAATTCAAGCTCCCCAAACCTTTCACGCTGTATTTGAAGACTTTCCGCGTCTCCAAAGGAACTCCTGCACTCTTCCGCAATTAACGTACCGTGTTCATCATATGCTGCCGCCCGCACTGTTCCGGGCTGGTAAGCTATCTGCCAGTTTGCCGAAAAACGGTCTTTGAGAGTAATTCTACCCAGGCTTTCGTGGTTGAAAAACAGCTCGATCTCCGGTGCATTTGAGTAAACCTGCACATCTATGACCTGGCCCGGTGAAAAATCCCAATAAGGGAAGAGATGGACCACTGGCACTTTTTTATAGTCGGTCCAGGCTGCTTGAAATAAATAATATGAATCCTTGGGGAACCCTGCCGTGTCAATATGTCCAAGGTAAGAGTTCCTGGTGTGATATGGAGTCGGCTCACCCAGGTGGTCCTGGCCTACCCATATAAATTGGCCCAGTGAATACCCGGTATCCAGGTCAAACCTTATACAATCTTCGGCACTTCTGGCACCCCAGCTGGTGGAACTGTTGCCCAATGCCGAGCATTGCAGGTCATCGTCGGCTAAAATGGATTTACTGAGCGGGAAGTGATAAACACCCCGGCTTTGAACGGTGGCGCAGGTTTCACTGCCATATATGATCCAATCCGGATGTTGGCTGTGATGATTATCATAAAGTGCTTCACCGTAATTATAGCCGATGAGCTTAATTATATCAGCACACTTCTGGGTATTTTCCCAGGGCATGTAATTGGAGCAAAAAGTCACAGGCGCATGCCCCTTGTAGTCGTGCTTTCTGACAAGACCAATCAGGAGGCTCATGGTTTCTGCTCCGGCCCGTGCATCCAGATGGGTATCGTGAATTTCATTGCCGATACTCCACAAGATGATTGAGGGGTGGTTCCTGTCTCTGCGGATCCAGGATGCCACATCCTTCTCAATCCAGCCGTCAAAAAATCTTGCATAATCATAGGTGTTCTTGGGCTGTCTCCACATATCCAGAATTTCGGACATGACTAGAAAGCCCATTTCATCGGCAATATCCATAAATGCTTTGGCCGGCGGATTATGTGCGGTCCTGAGAGCGTTAACACCCATGTTCCGGAGCAGAGTCAGCTGGCGGCGTATTGCATCGGGATGTACTGCCGATCCCAGCGAGCCCAGATCATGGTGCAGACACACACCTTTAAGCTTGACAGGAGTTCCGTTCAGAAAAAAGCCCTGATCGGTGGTATAGTCAATGGTACGGAATCCGAAACGGGTATATTCCACATCTGTGGGAATGCCGTCTACCAATAATTCGGACTGCAATGTGTACAGCTGCGGGTTGTCAATATCCCAGGGGATGATATCATCTCCTGCGTTCAACAGTGTGTGCCTGACTTCATACGGCTTACCCGAAGTTTCCACCTCCGCATCGGCCTCAAAAAACCATCCGCTATCGCGCTTGCCGGTGGTAATATATATGCCGCCCGATACAAAATGGCAGGCGCTTTTGACTTTTATGAATACATCCCTGTATATGCCGGCACCTGTGTACCAGCGGGAATTTGGAGATTTATAGTCCACCTTCAATAAAATGATATTACTGCCTTCATTATGCAAGAAATCGGTTATGTCATATTCAAAGGCGGTATAGCCATACTTCCATTCACCGACCTGCCGGTCGTTTACAAACAATGTGCTGTCCATATAAACTCCGTCAAAACAAAGGAACAGCCTCTGTCCTTCCGTTAGGAAGCTTGTGTCAAATTCGCGCCTGTACCAGCCCAGGCCGCTTTCATACAAATTGCTAACATCATAAATCAACCAATCGTTAGGTATTTCCACAGGTATATAGTTTTTGGGCTCACCTTTGGCAAACATCCAGCCATCATTGAATAATTTCATATTGACCTCCCAAGCCATATTATGGCATTGAGCCGCTTAGCGGCCATAAATTCACAGGTTTGAAGCTATTCAGTTATATTTTCAATGTCCAGTTTCCGGACAGAACCACGTATTTGCAGCTGCGGAGGGAACAGGATGTTTTCCCCCTCCGTTCCGTTAATTATAGACAATAGAAGTTTTGCAGCAGCCTCGCCCAATTCCTCCGAAGGGTGATCAATACTGGTGAGTGAGGTAATTTTCGCCGGTTCTGAATTATCGATTCCCACCACCGAGAGATCCTCGGGAATACTTCTGCCATTTTGACGCAGATAGTCAATAAGCTTCAAAGCCATGTGATCGTTAAAACACAGCGCTGCAGTACACCTGGACAAATGGTTCAAAAATTTACTTCCATGCAGCAGCTGCTGTAAAGTCTCCTTCGAATACCAAAAAATACGGTCCTCCTGGACAGGAATATCGTACTCCTTTAATGCTTTTGTATAACCCAGATAGCGCAAGTGTCCCTGCTTGTTGATGTGTGAGAAAATACCTGAAATATTTCGGTGCCCCATGCTTATCAGATATTTGGTCGCTTCATATCCTGCCGTTACATCATCCAAAGTAACATATGGAACGGGCAGCTCGGGATAGAATGAATCAATAAATACCATGGGCATTCCGCTTTGGAGCATGGAATTGTATATGTCAAGATTTGTACAGGGCAAAGCACTCCTTGTGGGGACGATGATCAAACCGTCAACACGCCTTTCGGCCATAAGCTTCAGAGATCTGGCTTCAGTTTCTACGGAATTGTTGGTTGATGCAAGCTGGACGGCATAGCCGCTGGAGGAGAGAACACCTTCAATACCTCGAACGATACTTGGAAAAATATAATTGTCCAGATATGTAGAAATTATGCCGACCGTCATGGAGCGATTCTTATCTGCGGCAGGCAGGTATGGTTTGCGGGAAGAAATATAGGTTCCGCTGCCCCGGATCCTGGAGATATAACCTTGCTGTTCCAGTACCTCCAGTGCCCGCCGCACAGTTTGACGCGAAAAGCCGAACTTTTCTCCAAGCTCGGTCTCGGATAGAAATTTGTCATTTGATTTGAAAGCTCCGGAGGAAATCTGTCCAACTGTCCATTCAACAATTTCCATATACTTGGGGGTATAAATCATTTATTAGGATCCTCTCTTCCTTTATTCCTGTAATTTAATATTTTTATTATAAGGTATTATTTATAATAAATACAAGTATTATCTTGTTGTAATTACAAGTTGTAACCTATTTTAAGTGTATATAAATAAAATGCCGTCAGATAGTTTAGGAATATTTGCGATGTAGAGCTTATTTCAAAGTTTTTCGTTTACAAGAAGGGTTATATTGACCGGTAGAAATTCCGGATATGGTATTATATATGTTTGTTAAAATTGTATTGTATTTAAGTACATATTGGATATCTTAAATTATTATCAATCCTACTTCAATATTCTTACATTGATTCTTTATTAATATCTTACTGGACCTGGTTGGGCTTACAAATAAAACCTGTCTGTCTTTAAATATTATCAATATTGCAATATAGCAATTTTTGCAAGTCAAATGACAATATAAACATATTATTTGTTATACGGAATTGTTATTATCAGAATATAAGCGGCTTATGGCAAGCTATCTTTGGGGGTGTTAAGTCGTTTAAAAAAAGTTTTGTGCCGACATGTGCAGTTGAACGGGAGTTAAATCATTGATTTGCAAAAGATGCTCCAATTTATGATTATTATTGCTATCTTACAGCAAAAAAACAGAAGGATTTTTATGCAATATTTTATGAGGTTACTTTTCTGAAACTTATATGTACAACTTGATTTATGATGTACAAGTTTTCACTCTCCATTAATAAAAAATTCAAAGAAAAGGGGTGCTACCTTTGTCTGGAAATACACAAAAACTCAAAAACTATTTAAAACGTTACTGGACACTATATTTTCTGCTTGTTTTGCCTATTGCCTATTTTCTTGTGTTCCGTTACATACCCATGACTTACATCCAGATAGCATTCAAGAAGTACAGTATTGTGCAAAGTGCCTGGGAGATGCCCTGGGCGGATAACCATGGTTTTGAGTATTTTATCAAGGCCTTCTCAAATATGGACTTTCTTTACGCCTTGCGTAATACCATTTTGCTTAATCTGCTGGACCTGGTGATTGGATTCCCGGCTCCTATTATTTTGGCATTGCTGCTTAACGAACTGACATTTGCAAAATTCAAGAGGGTTACTCAAACTGTTGCATACATGCCTCACTTTCTTTCGTGGATCATCATTTCAGGTATGGCGTTGCAGCTGTTTGCACCAAGTACCGGTCTTCTGAATATCATGCTGAACAGTTTGGGGGTTGAATCCGTTCCGTTCCTCAATGATCCAAAGCATTGGGTGGCTACCTATATATTGCTTGGAGTGTGGCAAAGTGTGGGCTGGAACTCCATCATATACCTTGCCGCTCTGACGGGTATCAATCCTGAACTGTATGAGGCCGCCTCCATTGACGGCGCCGGCCGATTCAAAAAAATATGGTATGTAACTCTCCCCGGCCTGCGTTCTACAATTGTTGTTCTACTGATTATGAATCTCGGGCGTATCCTTGGCAGTGAGTTTGACAGACCATATGCCTTGAGGAATGCTCTGGTTGATAATGTATCCAATGTTATATCCACTTTCGTATATACAAACGGTATTAGAGGGCTTCAATTCTCTCTGACTACTGCGGTGGGGCTGTTCCAGTCCTTAGTCTGTGTTATTTTCCTTATTGGGGCCAATTCGCTTGCAAAGAAATTCGGTGAACGCGGTATTTGGTAGGATATAACATTATATTTGAAGGAGGATATGCAGAATGATTAAATCGAAAAGTACCAAATTAGGAGACTGGGTGATAGCCTTCATATGTTTTCTGGTTATTTTAGTTTGTCTTTTACCGCTGGTTAACGTTACAGCACGTTCTCTCAGTGCATCGGAGGCTCTGATCAGAGGAGAGGTCACACTCTGGCCGAAGGGCTTTAACATTAATGCCTATAAATTAGTATTCAATGACAGCAAGTATGTCTGGTCACTTGGCTGGACTGCAATATTGACATTTATATGTACGGTAGTATCCATGCTTATGACAACCATATGTGCCTACCCGCTGACTTATGACAAGCTCAAGGGACGGAGAGTAATCAATACTTTGATTATCTTTACCATGTATTTTAACGCAGGTACAATACCGAACTATCTGCTGATGAAGGACCTGGATCTTATCAACAAGCCTTTGGTATTGATAATTCCAAGCTGTCTGAGTGTGTTTAATATGATTATCATGCGCAGCTTCCTGTATGGAATACCGGATAGCTTGCGCGAATCAGCCGAAATAGATGGTGCAGGGCCTATACGCACACTTGTCAACATTTATTTGCCATTGTCCACATCGGTAATAGCAACTCTTTCACTCTTCTATGCGGTAGGACGCTGGAACGGTTTTTCAGATGCACTTATGTACATGGGAAATAGAAAATATTATCCAATTCAGCTTCTGCTGTACAATATCATAAATAACATTAATAATATTGAAGTTTCAGCCCAGGAGGGTTTTGCCAACCCTGGTCTCTCGGACGGTATCAAAGCGGCAACCGTCATGTTTGCCACAGTGCCGATCCTGTTGGTCTATCCATGGCTTCAAAGGTATTTTATCACTGGTGTGACCATAGGTGCAGTAAAGGGGTAGTTTGTATTTTAGACATAATATTGTCTATTAATATGATACATTAAAGGAGGATTTATATGAAAAGAGTACTTTTAGTTCTATTGGCCTGCCTTGTTATGATTTCCAGTTTGGCAGCCTGCGGTTCGGGTGATTCTACAGCAGCAGCCACAACTGGTTCATCAGCAGCTGTAAGTTCAGCCGCAGACAGCTCCGCTGCAGGAAGTGAAGGTTTGCCGGGAAGATTTGCAGAAAAGAAGTCCATCACCGTTGAAGTATTTGACCGCGCTGTAGATGGCGGAACAAAGGCGGAAGATAACTTCTATACAAATTGGATTAAAGAAGGAATGCTTCGTGACTACAATGTAGATGTTAAATTTATTCCGGTACCGCGTTGGACAGAGCAGGAGCAGATGAACAATCTCCTTGCTGCAAACAGTGCGCCTGATATTTGTCTTACATACAGTTATCCTACTGTACAGACCTATGCAAACATGGGCGGTATACTGGATCTGGCTCCGCTTCTCGAAAGCAATAAGCAATTGCTCCCTGACCTGTACTCTCTCGTTGGAGAAGAGAACCTGACCTGGGATAAGGATCCGGACAAAGGAACAATTTGGGCTATTGAATCCATGCTCTTTCAGAACAAACGTATCAATACTTTTGTTCGTGAAGATTGGCTGAATAAACTGAACATAAAAGAACCGACAACTATTGAAGAGTTTGAAGCAATGCTGAAAGCCTTCCAGAGCAACGCTAACACATTACTCGGGGCTAACGCCGGCAAGATGATTCCATTCCTCCTTAGCGTAGACGTAGGCTGGACTGCCGATCATTTGTTAACATCCTTTATACCTGACAGTTTTGTAAATTCGGACAGGGATTATTATATTAACGGCTTTGACGATAGGCACATATTGGCTCCCAACTATAAGAACGGAGTTAAAAAGCTCAACGAATGGTATAATACAGGTTTGATATGGAAGGATTTCCCTCTGTATCCTGCCGGAGACAAGAATATAGACAACCAGATGAAAGCCGGATATGTGGGAGCTATGATACATAACTGGGATTACCCATATCGTGGTGGGGATGACAGTATTATTGCAAATATGAAGAAGACAGTTGGTCCGGATGCTGCATTTATTGCAGTAGAGCCATTTAAGAATGACGCAGGAGTATACAGGAAATTACTCAGCCCACCAATTGACCGTAAAATCTTCTTCCCGGCAACAAATAAAGAACCTGTTGCATCAATGATGTATCTCAATTGGATTAGTAAGCTTGATAACCGTAAATTCCTCCAGATCGGAGAAGAGGGTGTAACACATGAAAAGACACCGGACGGTCTTATAAGGACAATTGCTACCACGGGAGAAAAATATATGAACTCTCCAAACAATATAGACTACACTATGACAATCAATGGGTTGGACCTGGGCGACCCTGATTTGACCATGAAATCCGTTGCTCTCGGCTATGCCGGAATAGATGCGAAATACGTTACAAAAGCATATGAACTTACAAGTAAAGATGCTGTAATCAGTAAACATATCAATGTAGGTGAGATTAAGGCGGAAGAGGGAATGGGTCCGGCACTGAAAGAAAAACGTGATAATATGCTGACTCAGTCCGTAACTGCAAAACCTGATAAATTTGACTCCATATATGACAGTGCATTTAAGGATTTCCTTGCTTCAGGGGGGCAGGCAATAATAGACGAACGTAAAGCAAAATATGAAAAGTATTACGGTAAATAACTCTTATATTTCACTATAAGATAACGATGGAAAAAGCTGCTTCATATCAGAATAATTGTGAAGCAGCTTTTTTATGTATGGAAATTTGACAGCTGGTTTATCCAAATTGGTATGGTTATGTATTTCTAGATATCCACCTTGAAGTTGGAATAAAAATACTTTGGAGTAACACCGTATTCCTTTTTAAATGCCCTGAAAAAATTTGAATAATCGCCGAACCCGCATTGCTTAAAAACATCTGTTATGGGCATGCCTTTCAGAATAAGCTCTTTGGCGAGTATAAGCTTTTTTTGAACTATGTATTTATGAATAGTAGTTCCCGAATGTTTCTTGAACTCTCTAAGCAAGTGATACTTACTGAGGAATACATGCTCGGAAAGGGTATCAATTGTCAACTCTTCCTCAATGTGATTATTTATGTATTCAATAATATCGGTAATCATATTGCTTTTCTTAACATCGGCATCAGGTTTTATGCTGTTGTGCTGTAAAGCCATATTGATCTGGACAAATAATTCCACAAAATATGCCTTGTAAAGAATATCGCTTCCTATACCGCTATAGTTTTCAATTGAAATAATTTTGTGCAGAATCGACCTTATATTCTGCTGAAGGTCAAGAGACAATCTGATAACATGATCCTTTTTGGCATAAAAACATTCGGATAAATCCGTTTTGTCGGTTGAAAGGCTGTTCATAAAGTTTTTATCTATCCATAAAACAATTCTTTCATAAGGAACGGTGTGGTCTTTAACAATAAGCTGATGGAGCTCCGTGGTGTTGACGGGGACAATATCTCCGGACTTCAGAGCATAGGTTTTGCCTTCTATGTAATAACTTACATTACCTGAGATAAAAAAGAAACATTCGTAAAAATCATGGTGGTGAAGAAAAACTTTTTCCAGAGTTGAATCTGAATAATAAAATATTTCATAGTCTTTTGCATGCATTTGCTGACGGGTTTGATAATCATGATACCGTTTTTTCATATGCACCTCTAGCATTCTTTTTTTTCATTCTATCATAGCAATTAATGCAAGTCAAACGGCAATATAAACATATTAGTACGGTTTAGTGATTAGTATAATTTATGTAAGGAAAAGCGTGGAGAGTTTCATACTTGCGTAATATAAGCATTGGCTTGATTTGGCCGGACAATAAAAACACCCGGAAGAAGCATTGGCAAAAAGTGCTCATTTAAAGCTGCCAATTAACCTCCTTTATTCGCCACATTGGAATAAAGGATATAGGTTTGATTACATTTTGTGGCCACCCAATGTGGCTCATGGAGGTTAATATGAACAACACACAGAGTATCGACGGTAAAAACGGAAGGCTTAAACTCCCGCGGTTGATAAGCGACGGTATGGTTCTGCAAAGAGGTACCATTGTCAGGATATGGGGGTGGGCCGGGGCTGGTGAGGGTGTAACAATTGACTTTATGGGTGAAAGCTACAAAACCCGGGCAGATGAGGGTGGATGCTGGGAAATCTTTCTGGAGGATCTGAAGGCCGGAGGTCCATACGACATGGACATCAGGGCTTCTGCAACCATAAGGGTAAGAGATATTTTAGTGGGAGAAGTTTGGATTTGCTCCGGGCAGTCCAATATGGAACTGCCCATGGAAAGAGTAAAAGATCAATATCCAGAAGATATGGCCAATTGTGACTATCCCCAAATACGTCAATTAAATGTAGCGCTCAGGTATGCATTTAATACACAGCATAACGATCTTGCAGAAGGTGGATGGGAGGCGGCAAGCCCGGAAACCATCAGCAGATTTTCGGCTGTGGGCTATTTCTTTGCAAAGGCCGTCCATAAAAAATACCGGATTCCGGTGGGATTAATAAAGGCAGCGGTCGGAGGAGCTCCAATCGAAGCATGGATAAGTGAAGCAGCATTAAAACCATATCCTGAAATTTTGGAAAGGCTTCTTCCGTATAAAGATGAGCATTACATAAAGAAAGTTCTGGCCAGTGATGAGAAAATAAACAATTCCTGGTATGGGAAGCTGGAAAAAAACGATGCAGGTTTATCTTCAGATGAATTGCCCTGGTATTCCGGGGAACTGGATACAAATGAGTGGGGAAACATGGATATACCGGGAAAATTGGAAGATGAGGGCTTGAACGGATTAAATGGAGTCGTATGGTTCAGAAAAGAGATAGAGGTTCCGGAAAATATGCTGAACAGGCCGGCCAGACTTTGGTTGGGCAGAATAGTTGACAGTGATAAAACCTACGTAAACGGAAAATTTATTGGTGAAGTAACGTATCAATATCCTCCGCGAAAGTATAATATTCCGGCAGATATACTTAGGAAAGGGAAGAATACTGTAACGGTGAGGGTTACATGCAATGATGGAAATGGTGAATTTATTTCCGATAAACCATATAGATTGACAACCGAAGGTAATGCCATTGAATTGACCGGACAATGGAAATACAGGGTTGGTGCGGTTTGCGGTCCTTTAACCGAAGCCACCTTCATTCAATGGCAGCCGACGGCCCTGTATAACGGGATGCTGGCCCCTCTTACAAACTATACGGTAAAAGGTGCGCTGTGGTATCAGGGCGAGGCTAATACCTCCAGACCGTCGGAGTATTTCGGACTTATGAAGACCATGATTGAAAACTGGAGACATAGCTGGAGGCAAAGTAAATTTCTGTTCATAGAGGTGCAGCTCCCAAACTATGGAACAGCTGATAAACTGCCGTCTGAAAGCAAGTGGGCCGAACTTCGTGAGGCTCAGCTTGATTCACTGCAAATAACCGATACGGCCATGGCTGTTGCTATTGACCTGGGTGAATGGAATGATCTGCACCCCCTGCGCAAAAAGGAAGTGGGTGAAAGACTTGCACTGGCAGCCAGGAGTGAGGCATATGGTGAAAAAATCATTTCCTCAGGCCCAATATATAAAGATATGAAAATCAAAGACAATAAGATAATAATTGAATTTTTAAATACGGGAAGCGGATTAAAGTCTGGAAATGGTAAGGAATTGGAGCATTTCGCAATAGCAGGTGACGATAACATATTTAAATGGGCTCAAGCCAGGATCGAGGGTGATACGGTAGTGGTATGGAACGACAGCGTCTCAATGCCTAAAGCGGTTAGATATGCCTGGGCCGACAACCCGGAGGCTGCCAATTTGACAAATGGAGAAGGGCTGCCGGCATCACCCTTCCGAACGGACAGACTACTAGGATTGCTAAAAAAATGATGTGGAGATAAACATGGAGTTGAACAGAAAAAGTTTGGAAAATGACTTTTGGCAGAAGGCAGGTTTTGAAATACCAGGGTTCGATATGGAGAAGATGCTGGATAAAACCTATGAAGCGCCGGTTTGGGTTCATTTTGGAGCAGGTAATATTTTCAGAGGTTTTATTGCTGCACTGCAGCAAAAGCTGTTGGAGGACGGAAAGGCGGAGCAGGGGATAATTGCGGTGGCTCCAAATGATAATATAATAATTGATGAAATATATAAGCCGTCCGACAATCTGACTATTTTAGTACATCTTCTTCCGGATGGGAGTTTGGAAAAAAAGATTATAGCCAGTGTGTCTGAAAGCCTTGTCGGAAATATTGAGGCAATTGCTGACTGGCAGCGGTTAACTGAGATATTCCGTAAACCATCGCTGCAGATCGTAAGCTTCACTGTTACCGAAAAGGGTTATGGATTAACGGATATATCAGGGGCGTTTTTAACTCCGGTAAAAGAGGATATACATAACGGGCCTGAAAATCCCAGGAGTCTTATGGCAAAAATTGCTGCACTGCTTTACCTCAGGTACAGGGAGGGAGAATTGCCTGTAGCGCTGGTAAGTATGGATAACTGTTCTCATAATGGCGATATTCTTAAAAAATCTATTAGAACGCTGGTAGCTTGCTGGCTGAAAAGAGGGTTTATAGAGGAAGGCTACCTGGATTATATTGATAATCCGGAGAAGGTGGCTTTCCCCTGCACCATGGTGGATAAAATAACTCCCAGGCCTTCGGAAGCAGTTGACAAAGCTTTGCGGGAACTGGGAGTTGAAGGTATTAAAATAATCTGCACTGCTAAAAATTCATATATATCTCAATTTGTAAACGCAGAGAGACCACAATACCTGGTTGTCGAGGACAGGTTTCCCAATGGCCGTCCGCCTTTGGAGAAGGCGGGGGCATATTTTACAGACAAAGCTACCGTTGACAGGGTTGAAAAAATGAAGGTAACAACCTGTTTAAATCCTTTACATACGGCCCTGGCTGTTTTTGGATGTCTTCTTGGATACAGGTTCATCGCAGATGAAATGAAGGATATACGGCTGAAGAGGCTTGTGGAAAGAATCGGCTACGAGGAGGGAATGCCTGTCGTTGTTAATCCCGGAATAATTGATCCCGCCGAATTTATTGATGAGGTTCTGAAAGAAAGGCTGCCAAATCCGTTTATTCCTGATACACCGCAGAGGATTGCCTGTGACACCTCACAAAAAATTCCGGCCCGCTTTGGGGAAACAATAAAAACGTACGTTGAACATCCTGCGCTGGATGCCGGAGGATTGACATTTATACCTCTTGTCATAGCGGGTTGGTGCCGTTATCTAATGGGGATAGATGATTTGGGTAACGAAATGGAATTAAGCCCTGATCCCATGCTGGATGAACTCAGATCATATGTGCAGGGGATACGGCTTGGGAGCACTGATGCAGCCGGACACTGTCTTAGACCCCTGCTGTCCAACGGGAGGATTTTTGGAATAGATTTGTATCAGGCGGGTTTGGGCGGTAAAATTGAAGGTTTTTTTGATGAAATGCTGGCAGGCAGGAATGCTGTGAGAAATGTTCTTGAAAAGTATGTTATATAAGGAGATGATTTTTTGAAAATTACATTCAGATGGTTTGGAGAAAAGGACGATAGTATAACGCTGGAACAAATCAGGCAGATACCGGCCGTGACCGGAGTGGTAGGTGCATTGTACGATGTACCGGTGGGTGATGTATGGCCCATGGATAAAATTCTGGCATTAAAAGATTCAGTAGAAAAAGCAGGTTTGGAGCTGGAGGTAATAGAAAGTGTCAATATCCATGAAGATATTAAACTGGGGCTCCCTTCCAGAGATCAGTACATAGAAAATTACAAGCAGTGTGTCAGAAATCTTGGAAAAGCGGGAGTCAAGGTTATTTGCTACAATTTTATGCCGGTATTTGACTGGCTGAGATCAGAACTTGCGCACAGATTGCCCGACGGTTCCGAGGTTCTTTATTATGACCACAATGTTGTAAAGGATATAGATCCGGTTAAACTGGTAGAGGATATGGCTGCAAATTCAAACGGATTCATATTGCCGGGCTGGGAACCGGAGAGACTGTCCGAATTGAAGGATATACTGGAAAAATACAAACGTGTGGATGAAGAAAGGCTGTTTGAAAATCTTAAGTATTTTCTTGAAAAAATAATACCTGTATGTGAGGAAGCAGACGTAAAAATGGCCATACATCCGGATGATCCGCCTTGGTCACTTTTCGGCCTGCCAAGAATAGTAACCTGTAGGGAGAAACTTGAAAGACTGGTGAAACTGGTGGACAGTCCATATAACGGTTTGACTCTTTGCAGCGGTTCTCTCGGGGCAAATCCAGCAAATGACATACCGGAAATCATCAGATACTTCGGAGGCATGGGAAGAATCCATTTCGGACATGTGAGAAACATAAAATTCATTGGTGACAAAGCCTTCCATGAGACATCGCATCTTTCCGGGCATGGCTCACTGGATTTGTTTGAAATAATGAAAGCTTACCATGATATAAATTTCAAAGGATATATCAGGCCGGACCACGGCAGGATGATCTGGGGTGAAAAAGCAAGACCCGGATACGGGTTATACGACAGAGCTTTGGGAATTGCTTATCTGAACGGACTTTGGGAAGCTATTGGAAAAATGAAAAAACTTTAGAGTAAATAAAAAGTATTAATGTATTATATATAGCAACTTGCAGTAACAATTAAAATATAAATTCGTAGAAGTTAGGGAGGAAACTGATGAGTAATTTTGTGGTTGCAGGCAATCCGAATAGTACTACCATGTACAAATGCTGGCTTAAATATTACAAGCTTGAAAATCATAAATTAGCGGCTGAATATAAAAATCTTTTGAAAGGAATTGTAGTTGAAGAGAATACCACAATTACACAAAATGCAGTTAAGGAATTGAAAAGGGGTCTGGCCGGGATGCTGGGAATCAGACCTGCCATTTTGGGAGTTCCGGCTAAAACGGCATTTATGAAGCTGGGAACTGTCTCGGGTAATAAAAGTATTGCCGGTTTACTGGGGAAGGAAAAGCAAAATCTCGGAGAAGAGGGCTTTATAATAAAGTTCCTGACAGAGAATAATCACAAGATTCTCCTGGTTGCCGGAAAAACCGACAGGGGATTGTTATACGGTGTGTTCAGCCTGCTGAGACTTATTCAGACAGAAACAGAGCTAAAAGACCTGCCCAGGACAGAAAACCCCGTAAACCGGCTGAGAATGGTAAACCATTGGGATAACATGGACGGAAGCATCGAAAGAGGTTATGCGGGAAAGTCAATATTCTACAAAAATAATAAAGTAACAGTAACCCCCGGCAGAATAAGCGACTATGCAAGAATGCTGGCTTCAGTAGGTATAAATGCCATAGCTGTAAATAACGTTAACGTGCACAAATATGAAACCCTGCTTATAACTGATAAATATTTAAAGAATGTAGCAAAGCTGAACGAAATATTCCGGAGTTACGGAATCAAGCTCTTCCTGAGTATAAATTTTGCCAGTCCTCTGTCATTAGGGGATCTCACTACCGCAGATCCTCTGGATAAGGAGGTCGGGAAGTGGTGGAAAAGCAGAGCGGAGTATATTTACTCACATATACCTGATTTTGGTGGTTTTCTTGTCAAGGCAGATTCAGAGGGCAGGCCGGGTCCGTTCACCTACGGGCGCACTCACGCAGACGGAGCCAATATGCTTGCAGAAGCTCTGAAGCCATATGGTGGTCTTGTTATCTGGAGATGTTTCGTCTACAACTGTCTCCAGGATTGGAGAGATCGTACAATTGACAGGGCGAAGGCGGCTTATGACCATTTTATGCCGCTGGACGGAACATTTGCTGAGAATGTACTGCTTCAAATAAAGAACGGGCCCATGGATTTCCAGGTGCGTGAACCTGTTTCCCCGCTCATAGGCGGCCTGCAAAAAACAAATCAGGTGCTGGAATTTCAAACAACCCAGGAGTATACCGGACAGCAAAAACATTTATGCTATCTGGTGCCTATGTGGAAAGAGGTATTGGATTTTGATACCTGGGCAAAAGGGAAAGATACAAGTGTAAAGAAAATTATAAGCCGTGAAGTGTTCAAAAACAAATACGGCGGTTTTGCGACTGTCACAAACATCGGTGATAATACCAACTGGACAGGGCACCAGATGGCTCAGGCGAATACCTTTGGGTATGCACGGCTGGCCTGGGATCCTGAGCTGACTTCCGAAGAAATTGCCGAAAGCTGGATAAGGCTCACATATTCAAATGATAAAATACTGGTGGATACAATTAAGGATATGCTTCTGGATTCCTGGAGGATCTACGAAAACTACACATCACCACTGGGTATCGGCTGGATGGTCAACCCAAGCCATCACTACGGCCCCAATGTTGACGGTTATGAGTATGACAAGTGGGGAACCTATCACCGGGCAGACCGCAGGGGTATTGGTGTCGACAGAACTGTAGGAAAGGGGACCGGTTATGCGGGGCAATATCATGGAGAAGTGGCCCGTCTCTATGAAAATGTCGAGACATGTCCTGAGGAATTACTGCTGTTCTTCCACTATATCCCTTATGATTACAGGCTGAAATCAGGAGAGACCTTGCTGCAGTATATCTATAATACTCACTTTAAGGGCGTTGAACAGGCTGAGGAGTTAAAGAGAAAATGGAGAAGCCTGAAGGACAAGGTAGAGGAGGATGTATTTGACCATATAATGGAGAGGCTGGAAGGACAAATAGTACATTCAAAGGAGTGGAGAGATATTATCAACGCATATTTCTTCAGGAAGACCGGAATACCTGATGAGCTCGGCAGAAAAATATATTAGAATAAAGCATATTTGGAGATTATATGGACAATATTCCTGATTACTTGAATAAAGAATTGAGTTTTGACTTAAGAGCCAGGGATCTGGTCTCAAGGATGACTCTGGAGGAAAAAGTAACACAGATGCTTCACAGTGCACCGGCAATCCCTCGTTTGGGCGTGAGAGCATACAACTGGTGGAATGAAGCACTTCATGGAGTTGCGAGGGCGGGGACCGCTACAATGTTTCCGCAGGCAATCGGCATGGCTGCAACCTTTGATGAGGAGCTCATGTACAAGGCAGCAGATATAATTGCAACCGAGGGCAGGGCAAAATATCACGAAGCGCTGAAGCATGAGGATACGGATATATACAAGGGATTGACCTTTTGGGCTCCCAATGTGAATATATTCAGAGACCCAAGATGGGGCCGCGGGCATGAGACCTACGGAGAAGATCCTTATCTGGCAGGAAAGCTGGGCGTGGCTTTTGTGAAAGGGCTTCAGGGAAATGCTGATAAATACCTGAAAACAGCGGCATGTGCCAAGCACTTTGCAGTACACAGCGGACCCGAGGGAGAACGCCACAGCTTCAATGCGGTAGCCTCCAAAAAGGATATGTATGAAACCTATCTTCCGGCTTTTAAGGAATGTGTTACAAAAGCAGGGGTTGAAGCCGTTATGGGTGCATATAACAGAACCAACGGGGAGCCCTGCTGCGGAAGCAAAACCCTGCTGAAGGATATTCTTAGGGGCGAATGGGGCTTCAAGGGTCATGTAACCTCCGACTGCTGGGCAATAAAGGACTTTCACGAAAATCATATGGTTACAAGGACCGCGCCCGAATCAGCGGCACTGGCTGTTAACAATGGCTGTGACCTTAACTGCGGAAATATGTACCTCAATCTTCTGATTGCCCTCAAAGAAGGGCTTGTGTCCGAAGAACGGATAGATCAGTCTGTTGTCAGACTCATGACCACAAGAATGAAGCTTGGTATGTTTGATGATGATAAGGATGTGCCCTATGCCTCAATTCCTTTTGAAATTAACGACTGTGACCGGCATAGGGAATTCTCGCTTGAGTTGGCCAAAAAGTCACTTGTATTACTGAAAAATGCTGACAATACGCTTCCTTTGGACAGGGAGAAAATTAAATCCATTGCAGTTATTGGCCCCAATGCAGACAGCAGAAATGCTCTGAAAGGCAATTATTTTGGTACGGCTTCACATTATACTACAGTATTGGAAGGCATTCAAAATGCTGTTATGCCTGGTACAAGAGTATATTATTCTGCAGGCTGCCATTTATTTAAAGAGAAGCCAGGACTTGCAGGGCCCAAAAACTTTTTTGGTGAAGCAGTTGCAATAGCTGACCGATCCGATGCGGTTGTATTATGCCTTGGACTAGATGCTACACTGGAAGGTGAACAGGGGGATGTATCCAATGAGTATGCGGGCGGAGATAAACCGGATCTCAATTTGCCCGGGCATCAGCAGGAGCTTCTTGAAACCATTTGCAGGACAGGAAAACCGGTAATTCTGGTATTACTGTCCGGCAGTGCTCTTGCGGTAAATTGGGCCGATGAACATGTGCAGGCCATTGTACAGGCCTGGTATCCGGGCGCTGAAGGCGGAAAAGCCGTAGCATCACTGCTTTTTGGAGAATTCAGCCCCAGCGGAAGACTGCCGGTTACCTTTTACAGAACCTCCGAAGAACTGCCGGATTTTTGCGACTATTCCATGAAGAACCGTACATACAGATATATGGAGAATGAAGCGCTATATCCCTTCGGTTATGGATTAAGCTATTCAAAATTTGAGTATGGGGAAATGTGGGCTGACAGAAACAGGCTCAATACAGGTGAAGAATTCAACTGCCGTGTAACTGTTAAGAATGTCGGCAAATATGAAGCGGATGAAATAGTGCAGCTTTACCTGGAGGATGCGGAGGCAAGTGTTGAAGTGCCCAAATGGCAGCTTTCAGGTATAAAGAGAGTACATCTTTTACCGGGGGAAACAACAGAGGTTTCCTTTACCGTTTCTCCAAGACAAATGGCACTCATAGATAATGAAGGCAGATGTATTCTGGAACCCGGCAGGTTTAATGTCTATGTATCGGGAAATCAGCCGGACAGGAGAAGCCTGGAGCTGACCGGGAACAAAACGGCCAGGGGAAGCTTTGAACTTGCGGGTAAGAGGGTGGAGATTGAGTACTGAGAAACATATTTATATAATTTAACTCGCTGTGCCGGTTAAACTCTTGTTTTGATTTACCAAAAGATTTAATTGGGATTTTAATACTATGTTTCCAGCTTGTTTTTATATTCCCTGGGAGATCGGCCGGTATTTTTCTTAAATATCCTGCTGAAATAGAAGGGATTGTCATAGCCTACGATTGAGGATATTTCAGAAATGTTGAAAGAGGAGCTGGGTAAAAGCTCCTTTGCCTTTGCTACTCTGATATCGGTTATATACTGTTGCGGAGTCATGCCTGTGTAGGTCTTGAAACAGTTGATAAACCAACAGGTACTCATATTGCACATTTTTGCATACTCCATTACACTTTGCTTTTGAGTAAAATTTTTATTCATCAGTTCAATAATATTCTGAAGCTGTTCATTTATCCGGTGGATATTGGAGCTTCCCTCGGACATATTTCTGGACATAAGGGACAGAAGCTCCAAAGCATACAGGTTTGCCAGCTCGAAAAAGTGCTTTCTCCTTACCTGCAGTTCTCTTATCATCTTCTCGAATATTGTTATATACTCATTTTTAATTCCGACATTGAACAGAGAGCTGTCTTTAAAATCCAGATTTTCAAGGTAAGTCCCGGCCTGTACTCCTGAAAAATGAAGCCAATATACTTCAGGGTTGTTTTCCAGGTGATATATGTAATATTGAGGTTGATGGGGCCGGTAAATAACAGCAGAGCCTTCTTCTACCGTCATAAGCTCTCCTTCTATTTTAAAATCTGCGGTACCCTTGGCCACATAAAGGAGCTGATAGTCAGACCTTCCTTCGGAGCGGCTGGTTTCAAAGGAGGAGAGCTTAACCAGCCTGTAATATCCGCAGCTGTTTACCGAAAAAAAGTTCTTGCTGTCAACAATATCTTCGTCTGCATCTGTAATGTAACCCGATATATTTATCATGTTAATGCCCATGCCCAGCATTTCGCACAAAACATAATGATAGAAATGGCATGGGCTCGGTACCTCCTTTACTTATTTTATAATTTTTTTCAACCTTTTTCCTCTTTTTGCCGACTTCCGTTTAATTTTAGTGTAATTGCTAAAAAGATATCCATTTACACATACTATATTTCAAATTCAATATTGATTTGTTAATACCGATTTTTAATATCTATATTTTATACTGTTTATACCGGCAGCGCAAATGTGCTTGTTTAATTTTGTGCAGGTTTTATTCAATTTTATTAATGGAATCAGGTATAACCGGAATGTATAATTTAAATTAAGATATGATTTCTAAGAGGCTGTTTAATATCCGCCAAAATGACGAGTGCAATGAGATATTAGACAGGCTCTAATAATCCGAAAGTGGTGATAAACAATATGTTGGTAAAAAATTATTTTGAAGATCCCAAAACTCTTCATGTTGGTACTATGGAGGATAGAGCGTATTATATTCCTTATCCTCATCAGGCCGGGGCCATGTCCGAAGACAGAAATGCATCAAAACGGTTTCAGCTCCTTAACGGAGAGTGGAGCTTCAAATATTTCAGCAGCATTTACGATATGACCGAGGAATTTTATCTGGCAGGCTATGACATGGAAGGTTTTGATAAAATTCCGGTTCCTTCGGTCTGGCAGAATCATGGCTATGATAAACACCAGTATACAAATGTAAAATATCCGTTTCCATATGATCCTCCATACGTTCCGGTTGAAAATCCCTGCGGTGCATATGTTAGAGAATTCAATGTGACGGCTGAACAGGCAAAGATGAGAAAGTACATTAATTTTGAAGGTGTGGATTCCTGTTACTACCTCTGGATAAATGGTGTTTTTGTGGGATACAGTCAGGTGTCCCATTCCACCGGCGAATTTGATATAACCGGTCTGGTGGGCGAAGGCCTGAATAAGATTGCAGTCCTTGTACTTAAATGGTGTGACGGAAGTTATTTTGAGGACCAGGACAAATTCAGAATGTCGGGCATTTTCCGGGACGTTTACATTCTCTATCGTCCCCAAAGTCACATAAGGGATTTCTTTGTTAAAACAACCCTGTCCAATAACTATAAAAGCGCAGATATATCAGTTGAACTTGATTATTTGAATGATGGGGAAATAAGTGTAGACTACGTTCTGCTTGATGCAACCGGAGAGAAAGAGATAGCCTGCGGAACTGCTGAAGGCCGCAGAATATCCGTCAGCCTGGATGATCCGCTGCTATGGAATGCCGAGGAGCCGAATTTATATACTTTGGTGTTGAATACAGGGGAGGAATCAATTGCTGTCAAGGTTGGACTCAGAGAAATAAAAATTGTTGACAGGGTTGTATATATTAATGGTGAAAAGATCAAGTTCAAAGGGGTGAACCGTCATGACAGCCACCCTGAAAAGGGGCCGGCAGTGTCGGTTGATGACATGCTGCTGGATCTGGCACTGATGAAGCAGCACAATGTCAATGCCATCAGGACCAGCCATTACCCCAACTCTCCTGTATTTACGGAGTTCTGTGACAGGTATGGCTTTTACGTAATTTCCGAAGCAGATATAGAATGCCACGGCACCACCACAATATTCGGCGGTGCTCAGGATGGAAAAGCTTTCCCGCTTCTGGCACACGCCCCTGAATTTGAAGAAACCATATTAGACCGGGTGAGAAAAAATGTGATAAGAGATAAAAACCATGCCTGCATTGTAATCTGGTCACTTGGGAATGAGTCGGGCTATGGCAGGAACTTTGAGAGTGCTCTCAGGTGGATTAAAAGCTATGACCTCAGCAGGCTCACGCACTATGAAAGTGCCCATTATAAACCTGAGGGCTACAAGTGCGATTTCAGCAACCTTGACCTGTTTAGCTGCATGTATGCCTCCATTGAATATATCACAAAGTATTTTGAGGAGCTTAATGGTGATAAGCCGTTTATACAGTGTGAATATATTCATGCAATGGGCAACGGTCCCGGGGATATAGAGGATTACCATGATTTGATGCAGAAATATGACGGTTTCTGCGGAGGTTTTGTATGGGAATGGTGCGATCATGCCGTATATACAGGCAAAACTAAAGCTGGAAAGAAAAAGTATTATTATGGAGGAGACTTCGGAGAGTTCCCCCATGACGGGAATTTCTGCATGGATGGTCTTGTATATCCTGACAGAAGAGTTCACACCGGGCTGCTGGAGTATAAGAACGTTATACGCCCGTTAAGACTGGTAAAGGAGAACTCTAAAGAAGGAAAGTACACTTTCAGAAATATGCTGGACTTCGTTAATGCAAAGGATTATTTATATATATCCTACCAGGTTACCAGAAATGGCGAATCTGCAGCCAGGGGAGTCATAGATGATGAGAGCATTCTTAATATCAAACCTCATGAGGAAAAAGTCATATATCTGACACTGGATGGGATTGATGAAGGTGACTGCTATATAAAATTTGATTATATTCAGAAGATAGATCTGCCTTTTACAAGGAAAGGTCATGTTTTGGGCTTTGATCAGGTTAAACTGGCAGCTGACAGGGTTGGACTGAAAGAGGACAGAATTAAAAACCTGCTGGGAGAATATGACTCTCCAAAGGGCGCAATGTGCTTTAGTGAGACTGACAGATATATATTCATATCGGGAGTTAACTTCAAATACACCTACAATAAACTGACGGGTGCTTTTGAAAGGATGGTCTATGATAATAATGTACTCCTTGAAAAACCTATGAACTATAATATATGGAGAGCTCCTACCGACAATGATAGAAATATTCGCCGGAAATGGGAGGAATGCGGATACAACAGGGCTTTATCCAGAGCATATGCCACCAGCGTTTCCAGGGAGGACAGCAATATCAGGATTATCACAGAGCTGTCTGTAACAGCTGTTTACATTCAGAGAATACTGGATATCAGCACGGAATGGAATATTGCCTGGGACGGTACAATATCAGTGAATATGCAGGTGGAAAAAAATATGGAGACCCCATTCCTGCCGCGTTTCGGTCTCAGACTGTTTCTGCCCCAGGAAATCAATAATGTTGAATACTTTGGTTTCGGACCCTATGAAAGCTATGCCGACAAGCGCAGAGCCTCATATATCGGTAAATTTACATCCGGGGTGGATGCTTTGCACGAGGACTATATCAAGCCCCAGGAAAACGGAAGCCACTGGGGCTGCCATTACGTAAAAGTCAGCTCCGGCTCGGGTCTTGGTCTGCTGGTTCTCAATGATGAGCCTTTTGGTTTTAACGCTTCTTATTATACACAGGAAGAACTGACCGGCAAGATGCATAACTATGAACTTGAAAAAAGCGGAAGTACAGTGCTCTGCCTGGATTATGCCCAGAGCGGTATCGGCTCCAACAGCTGCGGACCTGAATTGATAGAAAAATACAGGCTTAACGCACAGCGGTTCCATACCACAATGCTGTTGAAGCCATTTGTAAAGAAATGAGTAAAAGCTTGTAAAATTAAAAGTCAACTGCAAAAGCAGGAATTTACGGAAATTCCTGCTTTTGCACACTTTTATCTGCTTTATCTGATCAGAATATGTTTGAGATACGTTTCATCCAGAAGGAGTTTTATGATACTTTAAACTGCAGTCCAAACCGAATCATTTTTTCCGCTCTTTACCACAGCATGAATGAACCTGACACCTTCAACCCCATCTTCAATTTCAGGGAAATCCATATCTTCTGCTGACAGCTCTTCTCCGTTAATGGTTTTCAGAACGGCGCTTAAATAAGTTTTGTAAATATTGGCAAAGGCTTCATAGTAGCCCTCGGGATGTCCGCTGGGGATGCGGTTCAATTGAGCGGCCCTGCCGGTGATATATCCTGTGCCTCTTTCATAAACAGCTGATGGCTGTCCTTTAAGGGTAACCTTTAACTGATTGGGCTGCTCCTGCTTCCATTCAATTGCACCTTTGGTGCCAAAAATCCTCACGGTTAGGCCGTTTGCATAGCCTACGGCAACCTGGGAGCAGGAATAAACTCCGCCGGCGCCGTTGTCAAAGTCTATAAGTATGTTGGCATTTAAGTCCAGAGGCTGGTTGAAGTAATCCAGTCTGGCCGCAACGCGCTTGATTTTTAATCCGGTCATATATGCAACCGTATTTTCGATGTGAGTACCAATATCCCCCACACAATTGGATATACCTGAAACTTCAGGATCTGTCCTCCAGCCTGAGAGTTTGGCGGTTTGGGAAGCACTGCTGCCGATGGAATCTATAAGCCATTCCTGCAAATATTCCGCATTTACATTGATTATCCTGCCTATTGCACCTTCCTCTATCAGCTGCTTGGCCTGTTTCACCATGCCATAGCCTGAATAAGCGTATGTTACCGCAAAGAGCAGACCTCTTTCCCGGGCAATTTTTTGCAGTTCCTCCGCGCTGCTGATTTCAGAGCAGAGCGGCTTTTCGCATACCACGTTGATATCATGGAGCAAAAATTCTTTTGCAATATCATAGTGCGAGCAATTGGGAGTGACAATACAAACGAAGTCAATTTTATCATTTCTCAGGCTTTCTTTTTCGGCCATTTCCCTGTAATCCGAATAAACCCTGTCTGATGACAGACCATAGTAATTTCCGGTTTCAAGATTGCTTTGAGTGTTTGAACTGAAGCATCCTGCCGACAGCTGGGCACTAATTTCAAAATTAAGAGCGTTTTTGTGAACTCTTCCGATAAAGGAATTTAAACTTCCGCCAACCATACCATAACGAATAATGCTGCGCTTCATTTTACAACCTCCTCAGCTTTTAATTGCATCATCAAACTTCACATTTGAAGGAGAGAAATCAACTTTTTTCACAAACGCCGCTGCTTCCGCTCCGCCGTATTCTCTTTCCATACCGCTGTCCTCCCATTCCACCGACAAGGGACCCTGGTAATTATACCGGTTTAAAACGCGTATTATTTCTTCAAAATTCACATCCCCGTGCCCTAAAGACCGGAAATTCCATCCTCTTTTCAAATCTCCGAAATCAATATGTGAGCCCAGTAAACCTGATTTTCCGTCCAGAGTCACTGCTGCATCCTTCATATGTACATGATATACTTTGTGGATGAAATCATTCAGAAAGATATGTGGCGTGATTCCCTGCCATATAAGGTGACTTGGGTCAAAGTTCAGTCCGAATTCTTCACGGCCGGCAAATTTTTGAAGGAGCTTTTCTGTGGTATAGTAATCAAAGGCGATTTCACCGGGATGAACCTCCAGAGCAAATTTTACGCCGTTTTCCTTGAATACGTCCAGTATTGGAGTCCATAAACGGACAATTTCATCAAAACCTTCCTCAACCATTGCGTCAGTAGTCTGAGGGAAGGAGTACAGGTATTTCCATATGGGAGAACCGGTAAAACCGGTGACAACTTTTGCGCCAAGCCGTTTTGCGGCAATTGCACAATATTTCATTTCCCGGGTAGCCCAGGCACGGATTCCCTCAGGGTCATTCCAGTATTCCCTGGGAGCGAAGTTGTTCAGTCTTGTATCGGGCCCGTCGCCTACACATTGACCTATAATATGTGCTCCGATTGCTTCACATTTCAAATCATGCTTTTTTAAAGTATCCAGAATGTATTGCACATAACTTTCATCCTTTGCTGCCCTTGAGGGATTTAAATGATTGCCCCAGCATGCTATTTCCAAGCCCTCATAGCCCATTTGCACGGCTTTTCGACACATAGTATCAAATTCCAGATCGGCCCACTGCCCTGTAAATAATGTTACCATTCTGCCCATTATATAGCCTCCTTAGATTAATAATTATTAAAGCTTTATACCCTCTATTGACAATGTATTGTACATTGTTAATAGAGGGCACTCTCTAATGTTATAATACAAATCCGTTATTCATAATTCCTGTAAAATACTTGATTAATGCTAATATAAACCTAGTATCATTTATAATTCCAAAGTTTGCAGACCTATATCATAAAAGCCGGTTGTTGAGTTATTCCAGCCGCTCTTGGGGGTTTTCGAAACAAGTCTTCCATTAAAACAACACTAGTTTTTTATTAGTATTTTACAGTCATTTTATAGGCGTTGTTCTTTTTTTCATTTGGTTTAAACTATAAGCATCAGATGAGTTCAGTCGCATCGAACTAAATAAATTCTAAAGGAGTGTTTTAAGGATGAGTGAATTAAGTGCGCTTTTTAAACCCTTGAAGATTGGCGGCAGAGTGGCTCCGAACCGTATAGTAATTAATGCCATGGAATGCTGTGATGCTTTACCGAATGGTGATCCGGGTCCGGAAACTTATGCACGTTATGAAAGGCTGTTTGAAGGAAAAGCTGGTATTGTTGTTTTAGAAGCTATCACCCCCCAGTACGAGCATAGATCCCGTAAAGACCAGCTTTCAATCAGAGAGCACAATATACCGGCACTGAAGAAATTTGTTGCACACCTTAAAAAAATAAACCCTGAAACTATTCTGTTATTTCAGATCACACATTCAGGTGAGATAAGCAATCCTGAGTTTTCAACCAGAATACGTGTTACAAAAGAACCACTCCCAGGCTATGAGGATGCAAAGCTGGTAGGAGAAAAGGAAATCGATGAAGTAATCGCTCTTTACATACAGGGGGCAAAATACGCATATGAAGTTGGAGCTGATGGAGTAGATCTCAAACTCTGCCATGGCTACCTGGGTTCTCAGATTCTCAGACCTTACAATAAAGAGAACTGGAAATACGGAGGCAGCTGGGAAAACCGCAAGCAGTTTGCAATTAATATTTACGATGGTGTACGTGAGGCTATTCCCGACCCCAATTTCATAATTGGTTCAAAAATTTCAATTTATGAGGGATTTCCCGGTGGCTGCGGAACATTGAATGCGGACAGTGCTTGTATGGACCTCACAGAATCAATAGATTTGATAAAAACGTTGGAGGCCCATGGTGCAAACTTTATACTCCAATCGGCAGGTTCGCCTTCCATTACTCTTGATCTGGCCCACCCTGATGTACGTACTCCCGATTACGCATATATTCACTTTTACCTGCAAAAGGTATGCCGCGAAACCCTGAAGCCCGAAACAGCAGTGATAGGTTCCGGTTATTCAATATACAGAGATGGCAGAAAAGGCTTCCATGCAGTTAGGAAGGAAAAGAACACGCTTCGCTTCTGGGGAGAAAAGAATATAAATGACGGTGTTGTTGACGCTATAGCAATTGGACGTCAATCTTATGCAGATCCGTATCTCCCTGCAAAAATGGAGAAAAACGATGACGCATCTATTAAATGGTGTACTCTTTGCGACCACTGCGTAGAGATGCTGATCAAGCAGACAAAAGTTGGATGTGCGACCTTTGATAAGAAATATACTGATGAGTATGTAAATATGATTAAATCAAAAGGCGGAATCAAAGAAAAGCATACTTAATATTTTGACGGCTTTATGAAAGGTGGTTGGAAAATGGCATATGTTATAAGCATTGATTGCATTTCGTGTGGTCTGTGTGAGTCAGAATGTCCTGTAAGTGCAATATCTAAAGGTGAAGCCCAATATGAAATAGGAACGGATACATGCATTGATTGTGCACGATGCGAGTCACAATGTCCTGTAAGTGCGATTTCTAAATAGTAACACAATTTTTGAAATAAGGTGTTGTTAATGCTATTGCACATCATAAATTAAATTTCACATAGTACTGTAAGTCTTTAGAAATAGATACTTTATGTATACTTATATCATTAGCAGCACCCGGTCCTTTTTACCCTGGCATAAGATTTGACCCTCTTGGAGATTTGTATTAAGCAACTCAAACCTACCATACCTGGTCTTCTTATGCCTTTTTTTAGAGATTATTAAAGGGGGCAATCAGTTAATGCCTGAAAAAAGATGTTTACTCGATATTCAAGGAATATCAAAACAATTCTCCGGAGTAACAGTATTTTCGGATTTTGATTTTCAAGTTTACGAGGGAGAAGTCCATTGCTTGTGCGGAGAAAATGGGGCGGGAAAATCCACCTTTATTAAAATTTTAGCCGGAGCACATCAGAGAGACAGCGGTCAGATCACTATAGACGGAAATTCACTGCAGGGGAAATTAAATCCGGCATTATGCATGAAATTGGGTATCCAGACAATATACCAGGAACATACGCTTATGCAAAACATGAGTGTCATGGAAAATCTTTTTATTGGAAAAGAGGTAACAAAAAAACTTATTTTGGACCGCAAACAAATGTACAGGGAAACTCTTGAAGTTCTGGCCAGTATAGGCGTAACAGGCTTGGATCCTCAAGTACCCGTAAGGATGCTGGGCACAGCACAGCAGAAATTTGTTGAAATTGCAAAAGCATTTGTACAGGAGGCCAGGGTCATTATAATGGACGAACCCACCGCATCCTTCGGCTGCCATGAAATAGAACAGTTGATGAGTGTTATCCGGATGCTTAAAGAAAAAGGGGTAGGCATTATTTATATTTCACATCATCTTGAAGAGGTATTCCGGATTGCGGATAAGGTTACGGTAATACGTGACGGAAGAAAAATAAGGACGTATGACAGAGCGGAAATTGATGAGGCATCTATAATAAGGGATATGGTAGGCCGGGATGCGTCCATGTTTTATAGCAGAGAAGCAGCTGAAATAGGCGGAATTGTTATGGAAGTAAAAAATCTTTCGGGAGAAGGAGTGGCAGACATATCTTTTTCTTTACGGAAAGGTGAAGTTTTAGGCTTTGCAGGTTTGGTAGGAGCGGGCAGGACAGAGATGGCGGAGCTGTTATTCGGAAGGAAAATTGCTGAGTCAGGTGAAATTACGGTTGCAGGAGAAAAAGTTAAATTCAAAACGCCAAAAGATGCTATAAAGGCCGGTTTATGTATGATAACCGAGGACAGGCAGCTCACTGGATTATTTGCAAGACAAAAAAACTCTCTTAATACGGTTTTGGCGCATTCTGCCAAATTTCCGGTTAGATTTATGCATCCGGACAGAGACAAAGAAACCTGTTGCGAGTATATTGAAAAGCTGAAAATAAAATGCAAGGGACCCGATCAGCAGGTACGTTTCCTGTCTGGAGGAAACCAGCAGAAGGTGATTTTATCCAAGTGGTTTCACTTAAACGGAAGTATTTATATATTTGATGAACCAACAAGGGGAGTGGATATTGGAGCGAAAGAGGAAATTTACAAGGTGATGGTTGAGCTGTGCAGACAGGGCAAGTCCATCATCATGATATCCTCGGATATGCCGGAGGTCATTGCAATGAGTGACAGGGTAATGGTTATGAAAGACGGGAGCATTCTTGCAGAACTTTCAAAAGAGGATGCCGATTCAGAGACAATACTATCGTATGCACTGGGAGGATGTAAAATATGAGTAACAGTCAAATTGAAAAATCAGCATCTGTAAATACATCTTTTAAGAAAAGATTATTCGCAAATGATAATATTTTTTTATTTTTAGGATTAGTTGTGTACATAATAGTGTGTTCCATAATCGCCCCTAATTTTGCTACCGGCTATAATGTAAGTATTGTGCTTGAACAGCTTGCCGTCCCCGGTATTCTTTCGGTCGGGATGTGCGTGTTAATGATCTCGGGAGGCATTGATCTGTCGGTTGGTACGCTGCTTTCCTTTGCTGCATGTTCCATGGCCTGGCTGATATATGGAGGCACACCGGTTGCAATTGCAGTTATAGTTGGTGTATTGATATGTGTTGTCTGTAATTTCCTCATGGGTCTTTTACTGTCGAGGACAACCCTGGAGCCGTTTATTGTGTCAGTCGGGGCAATGATTATTTATAAGGGCTTTGCATTAATAACCACAAATGGCGCTGAATACCCCATTCCGGGGAAGTTCGGATTTTCAACAAATATAAGATTTTTCAATCTTCCGTTAATGGTATACATAATGATACTGGTATACATAATATTTGCACTGCTTCTCAGGTATACAAAGTTCGGACGCTGGCTGTATGCAGTAGGTGACAACGAAGAAGCATCATTTTTGGCAGGAATAAGTGTCAGGAACTTCAAGCTTTCCGTTTACGTTATTAATGGACTTGTTGTTGCACTGGCTACCATCTTAATGCTTTCAAGAAATGAGGTTGGAAATCCTTATCTCGGAACAGACCTTGAAATGAGAGCAATTGCTTCTGCCGTTGTGGGAGGGACCGCATTATCAGGCGGAAAAGGAAATATTATTGGAACTCTGTTGGGAACCATATGGATGGGCATAATCTCCAATTCTTTAAACGTTATAGGTGTATCCGCTTTTTGGCAGTACGTGGTTACAGGAGGAATCATTGTTATAGCGGTATTTGTTAATAATTTCAGATACAAGGTGGCATAAACCCAAATTAAAACGAAATTTGTGACAAAAGTCATAAAAAAATAAAAAAAATAACAGGGGGAAAATCATCATGAAAAAAGTATTAACTCTGGTTCTGGCAGCTGCTCTGCTATTAACTGCTGTAGCCGGTTGCGGCAGCAATGGTGCAGACACGGCTGCTGCAGAAGGTACGAAGGAATCAAGTCCAGCAGCAAGCAGTGCCGGCTCAGCCGGGGAAAAAGGGAAGAGCATAGGCTTTATACTGGCAGGCTCTGATATATATTATCAGAAGGGTTACGAGGTTTTCGAGGCACTGGCCGGGGACGAGGGGTGGACTGTGACCAAAACCACCTCAGACTATGATCCCAAGAAGGAAACAAACAATGTTCAGGATATGGTGGCCAGGAAAGTTGACGCAATTGTTCTGTGTACAGTCAATTCCTCAAACGGCTCCAAAGCCGGAGAAATGGCCAATAAGGCAGGTATCCCCATATTCTACATCACATCAATTCCCGATCCCAAGGGCCCTGGAAAGCCTGACGGATGTGTTTCAGGTCCATGGTATGAAGGAGGATACGAAATAGGTGTTCTTGTTGGTAAAAAATATCCTGCAACTGCAAAAATAGTAACTGTTGAAGGCGGATATGGCCAGGCTATCGCCGAGCTTCATAGAATGGGCTTCCTGGATGCACTTGCCGAAGCATGGGGGAAAACCTCCAAACAGGTTTTTGATGAGAATATTGTTTATAACCAGACAGGTGGTTTTATGACCGACAAGGCCCAGACAGTAATGCAGGATGCAATATCAAAGACAGGCGGGAAATTTGACTTGGTCTATGTACATAATGAAGCCATGATGGACGGTGTATTAAAAGCAATAAAAAGTACCGGCAAGACATATCCTGTATATGCTATAAATGGAAAGGAAACTACAATCCAGCAGATAAAGGAAGGAACTGTAGAGGCTACAGTCTCAATTCCTCCCTCAAGTGAAGGAGAAATGGTATTCCAGCAGGTTAAGGCTAAATTTAAAGGTGAAACATATCCCGTATATTTGAAGAATATCTATGTTCCTGTTGATAAGGACAATGTTGCAACTGCTTCAATACTGCCATGGCTGGATTCCAAAAATTACGTTGAAATGTCAAAGGCAGGAAAAACAGGCATTGACATTATGAAATTGAAGGACAGCGGACCGACAGATCCCGATTGGAGCGACATGTTGAATCTGAACGGTGCCAAGAGCAAGTAGTAATTAAAGGTAAACTATTCTTACCGGCATTCCCAAAATGCCGGTAAGGAAGTATTTTATCAAGTGTCAACAAAAGTAAGCTTTAAGGATTGCGGATGCATTAAAGGCAAAGTCCGGATTGGAGGGGAAGTGAGTTGTTGTATTGTAAGTATTGCAACTATCTTAAAATTATTGAAAGTAATGAAAGGCAAACAGATAAACAGGTATATATATGTGAATTAGCCGGTATTATCTTTGATTGTGACATTGAATTGCTGAATATTGACCATCCCTGCAATAGTATATCCTTATTGAACAATGTAAGGAATATACCCTCTATTGACAATGTATAACACGCCTCGCGCCGACTGTTTTTCCACTTTTCTTTGTCGTTGTCTTTGCCTTGCGTCAGCAAGGCTGCGTCCATCCTCCTCAAAAATGTATTGTACATTGTCAATAGAGGGTAGGATACTTTTAAACGCAAAAAATACAAGGAAAAGCATAACGTTAATGCTTTCTTTTGCACTAAAAATGTATTTACATGCTTCAGTAAGGATTAAAGATGCGTTTCCAGATATACCTGTAAATTAGCTTCCCGTTTTAAATTCAATTTTTTTCTGATATTGGCCCGGTGATAGTCAACAGCTTTTTTAGTTATGCACAATCTGTCTGCAATTTCTTTGCTGGGGCAATTCTGTTTAATAAGCGAAGCTACCTGCAATTCCCTGGGTGTTAAGGTGCTTACCTGTGAAGGACGGGTTTTTGTAAGGGGAAAAATAATTTCATCAATAATACCGCTTACCATATGTATGTCTTCTTCCTTCACTACTTTTTTAAGATAGTTCAGAGAGGGTTTGACATACCGTTCAATATTGTTTACTATGATTTTCTCCAATTCATCCCTGCTGTGTTCACGGTTTTTCAATGTATTTACCAAAATATTTTTTTGTTCTTCCAGATCGCGGAAGTTATCCTCGGCAATTTTTCGAAGTGTTATGTCGCGGACATACTCAATAATTAAAATTACATCATTGTCTTTATTCAAAAGCGGAACTGCAAAAAGCTGCTGCCATCCCAGATCCTTATTGTCCAGCTGGTACTTAACCACTTCCACCTGAGGCTGCTTTGTTTCCAGTGCCTTTATGCAAGGACATACTTCACAGGGAGTATTAATGTTATGGAAACGTTGGTAGCATTTTTCAGAAGTTGATTCCGATTTACTATGATACCAATGCTGCATTACGGTATTGGCATATTTAATAGTTAAAGTCGAGTCTAAAACACTGATGCCATCCTGAATAATATCAACAATCAATTTAAACAATTCAGAGGAAGAGGATAATGAATATACATCATCAGAAACATAATTGCTGCAAATATCAGGAGTAAATACCCATTCACTATTTATTGCAGGTTTTATCATCATGAGAGACTACCACCTTTGCATATTTTATTTGAATAGCAGGTTTTGGAGTAAACGACTTAATCAGGAACCAGTTATTATGAGTAATGAAAAGTATCAGAACTTTAAGATGTTAGTTGCTTTGATTATATCATAACTTTTATAAAAATGATATAAATTTTTTACAAACAGCTGCTTCTATACTCTGAGGGGGAAAGCTGCATGTGCCTCCGGAATGTGTTGCTGAAATAATACACGTCCTTAAAACCTGTGAGCTCGGCAACTTCGCCGACATTGTATTCTCCTGACTGCAGAAGGATAGCTGCTTTGTTTATTCTGACCTTCGTCAGGAAATTGTGTATGGTCATGCCCTCGGATTTCTTAAATAAAGCTCCGCAATAGATGCTGTTAATATTTAATTTGTCTGCCAGGAGAGAAACTGTTATCTCTTCGGTGTAATGCTCTATAATATAGCGTTTGATGGAGCGGACATGGCGGTTGCCCTTATCTTCCCTGTTCAAAAAGAGCAGTTTGTGGAGAATGAGAGCAAAAATTGCCTGGCATTTAAGCTGATAACCGTCAGATTTCTGCAGCCATTCATATTTCAGCTCCCGGAAAAGGTGATAAAATTCATTGATATCAGTTATTTTAGTGATTGCAGGTATTGAGATATCTTCCCCCTCATTCAGGACGAAGTCGATGGAGACGCATTGCATGCCGCCGGTTGAAGCGGTACGTGTACTTCCGCGCTTTATAAATAAAATATCACCTGTTTCAATATGGTATTGAACCTCATCAATAATATAGTCGGCTCTGCCATCCAGCACAAAAACCAAATCGTAGAACGGTATTTTCTGATTAACGATTTTCCAGGTGGCAGTGCATTCTTTCTCAACAAAATATATCATTGAAGGAAAAGTTATATTATTCATAGATACCTCCTGTTTTTAGCGAAAGAATATCATCCGGACCCCGGAATGTCAAGAAGGTCAATACAAAAAAATCTTTAATTTTTATAAATAAATTTAATTTTTTCTATGGAATCACACGGACTATAAGATATAAAATTACTATATATTAATGAAGTGTTATTAGAATGGCTCATGGAGGGTACTATGATCAGAGTAGCTGTTATAGGAACCGGTAATATATCAAAGTTACATATCAAATCCTATCTGGATTTCAAGGATAGATGCAGGATAGTCGCATTTGCAGATATCTACCCTGAAAAGTGCAGGGAAAAGGCGGAAGAATTCGGACTTAATGTTGAAATCTTTGATTCCCACAAAAAGCTGCTTGGGAGAAGTGATATTGATCTGGTAAGCATTTGCACGCCTCCTTTTTGCCATGCGGACATAGCTGTGGATTTTCTGAACGACGGGAAGCATGTCATTGTTGAGAAACCCATGGCGGCTTCCCTTGAAGAATGCGACCGGATGCTGGAAGCGGCCGAAAGGAGCAGGACGGTTTTTTCCGTCATTGCCCAAAACAGGTTCAAGGATCCTGTCATGAACCTGAAAAGGGTGTTGGACAGCGGAAAAATAGGCAGGGTCCTGCACGCCCAGGTGGATTCCTTTTGGTGGAGAGGGCACTGCTATTATGACCTTTGGTGGCGCGGAACCTGGGAAAAGGAGGGAGGAGGCTGTACCTTGAACCATGCCGTACACCATATAGACATGCTGGCATGGATGATGGGCAGGCCGCTGAGTGTTCAGGCACTTCTGAGCAATGCCTCCCATGATAATGCAGAGGTTGAGGACATATCAATAGCCGCTTTGCAATACCCTGACGGTGCAGTCGCCCAGATCACCAGCTCGGTTATACACCACGGAGAAGAGCAGCAGGTGATTTTTCAGGGGGAGAGGGCCAGAATTTCGGCTCCCTGGAAAGTACGGGCAATGGTTTCCAAGAGCAACGGGTTCCCTGAGGACCATACTCAATTGGAGAAGGAATTGAACGATTTTTACGACAGTCTTCCAGGACTGAAATACAATGATCACAAGGGTGAAATAGACAATGTAATGACAGCTGTGGAGACAGGCGGTCAGCCTCTTATTACCGGCCTGAGCGGCCGCCTGACAATTGAAATCATAACAGCTGTATATAAGGCGGGTTTTGAGAGAAAAACCGTAAAGCTTCCTATTGAAAAGGATGATATATATTATACGGTTAAAGGGATACAGGAAAAAGCTGTACATTTCTATGAGAAAAAGTCCTCCGTTGTAAACCTGGGCAGCGGTCAGGAAATAACGGTGGGCAGTGACTATACAAGCCCAAAATAACTGAAAGGCCGGCAGACAATGCCGGCCGGAGCCGGAAAAGGAGATTATGGTTATGGAGAGAGTAGAGGGAATGAACTATATGCCGAAGGGAAAGCCCAACCCCGTCGTAAGGCCGGGTGAATTCATGTTTGCAGCCGTATGTCTGGATCATGCCCATATCGGCGGCATGTGTAACGGCCTTATAGAAGCAGGCGGAACTTTAAAATGGATTTACGATCCCGATTCCGAAAAGCTGGACAGGTACTGCAGCCTGTATCCTCAGGCCAGACGCGCAAGAAGTGAGGATGAGGTGTTGTCGGATCCGGAAGTAAAGCTTGTTGCAGGTGCGGCTGTTACCTCGGAACGCTGTGCCCTGGGACTGCGTGTTATGGGGGCCGGCAAGGACTACTTTACAGACAAGGCCCCACTGACTACTCTGGGGCAGCTGGAAGCGGCAAAGAAAAAAGTTAAGGCTACCGGAAGGAAATATGCGGTTTATTACAGCGAGCGTCTGCATGTAGAAGACGCAATATTTGCCGGACAACTCATAGAACAGGGGGCCATAGGAAAGGTTATTCAGACAATTGGAATGGGCCCGCACAGGTTAAGCGCCCCGGCAAGACCGGAGTGGTTTTTCCTCAAGGAAAAATACGGCGGCATCCTCTGTGATATCGGAAGCCACCAGATAGAGCAGTTCCTGTTTTACACCGGGGCCGGAGATGCGGCTGTGGTGCGCAGCCAGACAGCAAATTACTCACATCCTGAATATCCTGAGCTGGATGACTTCGGTGACGCAGCTCTTGTAGCTGATAATGGTGCTTCGGGCTATTTCCGGGTGGACTGGTTTACACCTGACGGGCTCTCGACCTGGGGGGACGGCAGGACTTTTATACTTGGAACCGAAGGCTATATCGAACTCCGGAAATATGTAAATATAGCAGTGAATAGTGGGGGCGGGACAGTTTTCCTGGTCAACGGAAAAGAAGAAAAAGCTTATGACATACGGGGGAAAGTGGGTTACCCTTACTTTGGCCAGCTTATTCTTGACTGTCTGAACAGGACCGAAAATGCCATGACACAGGAGCATGCCTTTAAAGCAGCCGAGCTTTGTGTCAGGGCACAGATGCAAGCCGTCAAGCTGAAGTAACCGGCCTTGCTCTTAAAATATCAACGATCCAGCTGCTTTCAGGCATGGGTATTTCAGGGTGGAGAACAACACATTCGGCAATTCCCTGTATGGCGCTCCAAAAAGCAACGGCCAGTGCCTCGGGATTGCCTGGTTTTATTTCACCCAGCTTCTGCCCCTTCACGATAAAAGGGAGAACAGGTGACATGGGATCAAATTTAGCAACTATTTGTTTTATATTTTCAGGAACGCCTTCGGAATTCATTGCCTGAGGCATCAGAAGAAACATTTTTGCCGTCATCGAGTCACTCTTTAAAGCCTTGAAAATTTCAGAGGTGATTTTTTCAAAGTTTTCAATGGGTGAGCTGTTGCTGTTCTCCACTATTTTGAGTACGCTTTGCGGTCCCGACATACCGTGTTTCACCAGCTCTTCATAAACACTTTCCTTGGACTCGAAGTAGTTGAAAAACAGGCCTGTGCTTATATTCAGTTTTTTAGCTATATCTCTTATGGTTGTAGCGGCATAACCGCGGCTGATGATCATATCAAGACTGCAATTGAGTATTTGATTCCTGCGGTCATGGCGCTGCTGCTCTCTTTTGTTCATAAAAACCTCAGTTGTTTGTCATTTCTTATATTATAGCGTGGCGGCCTCTTGCGGGCCATATATTATTTCAGATATTTTGCTGCGGCTTTGGAAGCTTCCTTGCCGCTCCGGACCGCCGAACATATGCCGCCGCCGACAGTAGTCCACTGTCCGCAGAGATAGAGACCTTCAATTCCGTCGATCTTCTTTTTTATGTTGTATTTAAAGGAGGAAGGAGTTGGTGCAAAGCCTTCCCAGGAACCCTTGTACAGATTTGCATACCGGATATAGGTGGCGGGAGTGGCAACATCGGTGACTACCACTGCTTCCTTAAAGCCGGGAATACGTTTATCCAATGCAGAAGCTACTTCCAGGGCCAGTTCCTCTTTCCTTATACGATAGCCTTCAGGGTTGTTTCTGCGCAAATTCTGCCAGTATTCCAGTGTCGAGTCCAGCATTATCATGACACTGCTGCTGTTTTCCGGGGCTGAGGACGGATCAAATTCAAAGGAACGGACATTTAAGCAGCCGGAGACTCCTTCGGAATCGATTTTGATTCCCTCAGGGCACTCAAAGTTATGTGAAAAGGGCAGATTGAATTTTTTATTGAGTCCGAAGGAGACCATAATAAGAGGCGGAAAAAGCTCGGCTGATTCAAGCAGCGGATCCAGCTGCTTATGAGCGAACCTGCCGCCCAGCATGTTTTTGAGGACATCATACATATCACAGGCCGCCACTATGGCGTCTGCCGGGTAAGACTGCCCCCCGGCTTCCAGGGCTGCAGCTTTTCCGTCTTTCAATATAATTTTATCCACCTTGGACGAAAAATGAATAGTCCCGCCCAATTCCTTATAGTGCTTTTCCATCCTGTCTATGACGTCATAGGCACCTCCCAGCGGATAACCTGCATTTCCGCTCATACGGGTACCCAGCATCATTATCAGTCCGAAGATGGAATACTGCGGAGGCATCAGATAATATAAAATTGCCTTCAATATTGGATTTTGAAAAGCTTCCACATAATCCCGCACACTGATTCCCACATATTTTCTTGCCAGAGTTAAAAAACCCCGGCTGTTTTTTAGTATATCAATCAGTTCCAGGAAACCTGCGGGTGCCCCGGCAGGCATTCTGGTGGTTATCATTTTTTCTATTTCGCCGCACAGGGTGTTGATTTTGGCACTGTCCTCCGGTGAGACAGATAACAGAAGGTTTCTGAAGGGCTCCAGGGTCATTGGAATTTCGTAGGTTATTCCGTCAATCTGGCTTTTGATGCTTTCAGCATTATAGATCACCGTGTCATTCTCCAGTGCATGAACTTCACGATACAGATTGTAAAACGGAGTGCCGGCTTTTGTTCCCACCATCCAGTGAATACAGCCGTCAAACCTGTAACCCCGGCGTTCCCACGCTATGCACATGCCGCCGGCCTGCCCGGATATTTCAAAAATTTCAGTCTGAAATCCCTGCTTTTGCAAATAAATTCCCGCACTTATGCCTGCCAGACCGGCTCCGATAATCAACACCTTTTTACTCATAAAAACCCTCCTTAAAACATTATTTCAAGATTGCTGGATATTATTTGATCACTCTCACATTTGAATTTACAATTATTGAACAAAAGTTCATTGAACATTTGTTCAATAACATGGTATGACAAATACTAATAATTGTCAATAGGGTATTGTTGACACCTGACGGCATATGGTTAATAATGTAATGGAGTTTTGGACATCCCATATTAATAAAAAGCAGGTGATAAAAATTAAAGCCTATAACACTCCGATATACAACTATCTGCGAAAGTACGCCCAGGATAAAATAAATATTTTTCATATGCCAGGACACAAGCTGGGCAGGGGAGTTCCGGACGAGCTTGCACGGGAACTTCTGCAGCTTGACGTAACAGAGGTGGAAGGTACCGATAATCTCCACTATCCCGAAGGCATTATAAAGGAAGCTCAGGAGCAGGCTGCAAAGGCATTTGGCTCAGATAGGACCTTCTTTCTTGTAAACGGCTCTACCTGTGGTGTGCAGGCAGCTATAATGAGTGTCTGCGCCCGGGGTCAAAAGATCATTGCCGGCAGGGACTCCCACAAGGCCGTAGCGTCGGGCTTGATCCTGTCGGGCGCAGAACCGGTTTTCGTGCAGCCTGAGTTTAATGAGGAATTTGCCGTATCTGCGGAAATAAAACCGGAAACCATTGAGAAGGCGCTGCGCGCCAATCCTGATGCAACAGCCGTGCTCATAACCAGGCCCAACTATTACGGCATATGCAGCGATATTGAAAAAATATGCAGCCTGGTCCATTCATATGACAAAATTCTTATAGTGGATGAGGCACACGGTGCGCATCTGGCTTTCAGTGACAGGCTGCCGCCTTCTGCACTGGAGCACGGCGCAGATATATGTATTCAAAGCGCGCATAAAACTTTACCGGCAGTTACCCAGGGTGCATACCTTCATGTAAAGGGAAGCAGGGTTGATACGGACAGGCTGTCCCTGAATCTGGCAATGCTTCAGACCTCAAGCCCATCATATATAATAATGGCCTATCTGGACATTGCCAGGGAACTGATGGAGCGGGAGGGCAGTAAAAAGCTTGAAGAGCTGCTTGATATAAATAACAGATTTGAGAAGGAAATAGAAAAAACAGGTGTATACAAGGTTTTGTCCACCGCAAAAATGGGTATTAAAGCTATACAGGATCCCACCAGATTAGTAATCAACCTTAAGGGACTTGGTATAAGCGGCTACCTCGCCGGGAAGCTTTTAAGGGAAAAGTACCGGACTCAGATAGAAATGGCCGACTATGAGAATTTAGTGATAATTACTACGGTGGCTGATACAAGGGAGAGCATGACAGAACTGCTCAATGCATTAAAAGCTTTAGCCCGTGAGGAACTCCGGCCGGGACAGGAGTATAAGGCCGAAAAACTGCGCAGCATATTAAGCAGTATAATAAAGAGTAATGAAAAGGAAGACGACAGGAGTTTAAAAATGCTTCCCTGGCAGGCCTATTATTCCAAAAAGGAGGAGATTTCCCTTACAAAATGCGCGGGAAGAATAAGCGCCGATATTATTACTCCATACCCTCCGGGAATTCCCCTCCTGTATCCGGGGGAAATAATAACCGGCACCAGCATACAATATATTACGGACATAATTGCCGCCGGGGGCAAAGTAAACGGAATTATTGACAATGACAATATCCGGGTACTGGTATTCTGTAACATCTAAATTCGTACATTGCCGACGGTTAAATTTCCCCAGAACTGCGTTGCCGAAAAGCACTGCTACGCAGTACTTGGTTGGAATAAAGCGATTATTCCGCCCTCCTCCGCCTTGTTCTGAAAAAATTTCCCTCGCCGGACAATATAAGTTTTAGATGTTGCAGACTACTAGAGACTGAATAAATAATAACTTCCCGTTTTTGGTTAAAAAAATATAAAGAGATTAAATGATGTTATGTTATAATAAAGTATATTAAAAAATGAAATCCGCTTTTATTGACTTATTGCAAAAGATAACGGCTTGAAAGGATGCAGGCAAATGGAAAAAGGCTTATTTATTACTTTTGAAGGAACTGACGGATCGGGGAAGACAACACAGATAAAATTGCTTGAGGAGTATATGCTGGAAAAGGGCTGTGAGGTGGTTTTATCCCGTGAACCCGGAGGAACCAGGATAAGTGAAATAATACGTGATCTGATATTGGACCCCCAGAATAAGGAGATTGTTCCTTTGACTGAAATGATCCTGTATGCAGCCTCAAGAGCACAGCACGTGGCGGAAGTCATAGAGCCGGCGGTTGAAAACGGTAAAATTGTCATTTGTGACAGGTATGTGGATTCAAGTTATGCATATCAGGGCGGCGGAAGAGGAATGGATTTGAAAATCATAGCCGATGTAAACAGGATCGCCGTGAATGGAACGGTACCGGATGTAACCTTTTTTCTGGATATAGACCCTGAAATATCGGTAAGACGAAGGATAAATTCCACCGGGGCGGACCGGATCGAGCAGGAGAAGCTGGATTTCCACAGACGTGTATATGACGGGTATAAGAAGCTGTCTATTCTTTATCCCGAAAGAATAAAAACAATTGATGCAACAAAATCCATTGAGGAGATTTCCTCTCAAATAAAAGATTATATTAATGAATTATTTTAAAAAAGGAGGTTTTGCTATGAAACTGGTATTTGCAATTGTTCACGATGAGGATGGCCACAAGGTTATGGAAGAACTGAACAAAAACGGCTTCGGAGTCACAAAGATGTGTTCGTCCGGAGGTTTCCTCAAGGCGGGGAACACCACACTTCTGGTAGGTGTTGAAGAAGATAAGCTGGATGAAGTAATAGCCATAATCGAAAAGAAATCAAAGAGCAGAAAACAGGTAATAAATACTCCCGCAACACCGGGAGGCATGAACGGAATGAATGGAATGTACATGCCATACCCTGTTGAAGTAACTGTGGGCGGAGCAACAGTATTTGTTGTGGATGTTGAAAGATTCCACAAGGCTTAATTATTATAGTTGACAACTGATTCAGCAGCTGTGAAAATAGTCAGGATAGGATGTGTTTGCCATTAAGATACAGGATACAACCAAAAATCCTTCAGGTATCAACGCTATTCCTGGAAGGGACGAAAGAACAATAAGAAATGAAAGAGATACTGCTTTTTCGGCTTCTCTCAAAAAGATGGAATTTAAGAATTATGAGGAGAGGATAAAGGTCCTGGCCGACAAGATTCAAAGTCAGGGCAAAAAGCTGGAAAAAAAAGCCGACATTCGTGATCTGAAGGTCTATAAGCAGCTTATTTCCGAATTTCTGGATGAAGCGGTTTCCCATTCACACAGCTTTACAAAAAAGAGTTTTTTGGACAGACGCGGCAGACACAGAGTATATGCCTTAATAAAAAAAATCAATGAAGAACTTGTCGAGCTTACAAATGAGGTGCTGAAATCAGAACAGGATAATCTGAGCATACTGAAGAAGCTTGATGATATCAGAGGTCTGATATTGGACCTGCTGCTATGAATAAACAATTTCCATAAATATTTTGCAGCGGTTGTGCTGCTCAAAGCCATAATATGGCTCAGGAGGTTAAAGTGTTAGGTCACCGGAGGATACTGGCCAGCTTACAGGAGACAATTAAAAATGATAATGTAGGTCATGCTTATATATTTGAAGGACCTGACGGTATCGGAAGAAGAGAAACGGCGCTGTCCTTTACGGCAATGCTGATGTGTGAAAGGGAACAGGCTCCCTGCGGGGAATGCAAATCCTGCCGGCTCTTTGCGGAAGGTTCAAATCCTGACTTTCAGGAGATTTATTCGGCTGACAAAAGTATAAGTGTTGACGATATAAGAAATGTATTAAAGGGGTTGGTAATCAGACCCCTTTATTCTAGATATAAGGTAATAATAATTAATGATGCCGACAGTATGACCGTGCAGGCCCAGAATGCACTTTTAAAGTCTTTGGAGGAGCCGCCGCCCTATGTGGTTTTCATATTAACGGTGCAGTCTGGGGCTGCGGTGACACCTACCATAAGGTCAAGATGTCAGAGGGTTTTGTTTGATAAACTCCGTAATGAGGAAGTAATGCAGATACTTGAGGGGAAGTATGGGGGAAGAAAACCTGAATGGGACTTTATTGTCTCCTACTCCGACGGTGTGGTAGGAAATGCTCTTGAGCTTGTTGAATCTCCCGGGTATCTGGAAGTAAGGGATGAAGTGATACAGGCTGCTGACCAACTGCTTAAGTCAAAAAACAGTGATGTGTTTAAAATGTATGAACTGTTTGAAAAGAATAATGACAAGATAGAATTTATGTTAAGAATAATGCTTCTGTTTTTTAGGGACATAATAATATATAATCAGACCTCGAATTATAGCATATTGATTAATTCCGATAAAAAAGATATGATTATTGAGAACGCCGGTGTAAAACTTACAGGTATGCTGAAATGCATTAATGCGGTCTGGAGTGCCAAAAAGAGCCTGGAGTATAATGCGAACTTTCAACTGGCGATTGAAGTGATGCTTATGAAAATCAAAGATTCTTACGTTTATTGATAGAAAGGAAATTTTTTGATGGTAAAAGTTGTTGGTGTTAGATTTAAAACTGCCGGGAAAATTTATTATTTTGATCCCGGGGAACTGATTATAGATTTAAACAGGAATGTAATAGTTGAAACCGCCAGGGGTATCGAATTTGGTCTTGTTGTGGTGCCGAACAGGGAAGTTGACGAATCGGAAATTGTGGCTCCCCTCAAAAAGGTCATACGCATAGCGACTGATGAAGATATAGCCCATGCTGCCGAAAATGATAAAAAGGAAAAGGAGGCATACAACATATGCCTGCAAAAAATAAATGATCACAAGCTGGATATGAAACTCATAGACGTAGAATATACCTTTGACAACAATAAAGTACTGTTTTACTTTACAGCCGACGGAAGAGTGGATTTCAGAGAGCTGGTCAAGGATCTGGCCGCAGTATTCAAGACAAGAATCGAATTGAGGCAGATAGGTGTACGTGATGAATCGAAAATGATGGGCGGAATAGGAATCTGCGGGAGAGTACTCTGCTGCAACTCCTTCCTCGGCGAATTCCAGCCGGTATCAATAAAGATGGCAAAGGAACAGTCCCTTTCCCTTAATCCAACTAAGATCTCAGGTACCTGCGGAAGACTCATGTGCTGCCTTAAATATGAGCAGGAAGCCTATGAGGATCTGCTGGACAGGGTACCGAAGGTGGGAGCCATAGTTGAAACTCCGGAAGGCCAGGGAACTGTGGTTGAAGTGAATCTTCTCAAGGAAATATTGAAAATAAAGCTGGACATTGGCAAGGAAACAGAATTGAGGGTATACAACTACAAGGAAGGCGAAGTAAAGCTGATTAAGAATGCTGCTGCCAACGATGATATGGATATAGATCTGGAAGCTTTGAAGCAGCTTGAAGACTAGTGGTCTGTAATATCTAAAACGTATATTGCCGGCGAAGAAAATTTTTGCAGGATAAGGCGGAGGACGAAGGCAATACTGTATGTATTGACAAGGACGACAACGAAATTCTGCGGGAATTTAACCGTCGGCAATATGTGATTTTAGGTGCTATAGACCACTAGGTTGCAGTAGAATTCAAAATGCACCGGGACGCTAATATTAAAGGGATTGTGCTTAAATTTAAATTTTAAAAAAATATATAATTTAATTTGTCATTTGGCAAAAATGATGGTAAAATAAGAGCGAAAAACATAATTCAAAGGCTTGTTTTTCCTTAAATATTAGGAGGTGTTTTAAATGGCATATTTTATCAATGAATCATGCATCAGCTGTGGGGCATGTGAATCAGAATGTCCGGTATCATGCATAGCTGCTGGTGATAGCGTATATGTAATAGACGCTGATGCTTGCATAGAATGCGGCGCTTGTGCAAATGTATGTCCTGTTGATGCTCCTCAACAGCAATAGTTTTAGGGTAATGAGGGTCAGATAAAGGCGGAACTGCCTTTATTTGGCCCTTTTTTCGGTATATGTTGAAGTAGTCCGGTTATGCTGTTTTCCATATTATCTGAGGAAATAATTTTTAAGAGGAAATAATATTTCATGGTAGAACTAAAAGAAAACGAACGTATAGATGACTTACAGCTGAATGGACTGAGGTTGATACAAAATCCCCGGGCTTTCTGTTTTGGCGTGGATGCTGTTTTACTTTCTGATTTTGCCGATGTAAAAAAAGGCCATAAAGTTCTTGATATTGGGACTGGAACGGGTATAATACCTGTTCTGCTGTCAGGCAAAACAAAAGCCGGATCAATAATAGGGCTCGAGATACAATCCGATATGGCTGAAATGGCAGCCAGGAGTATAGAACTCAATGGCCTTGAGGACAGAGTAAGCATATTAAACGGAGATATTAAAGAATACAGACGTTATTTCGGCAAAGCCGGTTTTGACGTAGTTGTTTCAAATCCTCCATATACCAATAAGGGCTGCGGACTTGTAAACCCTCATGACAATAAGGCCATTTCAAGGCATGAAATACTGTGTACCCTTGAGGATGTGGTAGGTGCCGCAGCTGATCTGCTGGTCCCCGGAGGACAGCTTGCCATGGTGCACAGGCCCGAAAGGCTTGCTGATATTATATGCAGTATGAGAAAGTGCGGTATAGAACCGAAGTATCTGAGAATGGTGCACCCAAAGCCTTTTAAAAAGCCGACGATGATTTTAATCAAGGGCAGCAGGGGAGGAAATCCTGAACTAAAGGTAATGGATCCGTTATATGTATACAATGAAGATGGAACGTACTCCGCGGAAATAAACAGAATTTACGGCAGATAAACAATAACAGACAATAAATTAACCCGTTGTGCTAATTGGTTTATCACTTTTGCAAGTGAAAATTGTTACCGGTTATACCGGTACTTCCATACTAACTTCAATCAATGCTGGCACACAAAGAGCTTACTTGAAATAGTACGGTTCATAACAAGTATTTTTTGCCGTCGCGGCGGACTCGACCATCCGGGTCTCGCGTACCGGTATATTCAGCAAAAACTGCACAATTGCAAAGTTAAGCGACAATTTTACTAGCACAACAAGCTAAATTAAATCCTATTAGAATTTTAAACGAAAATCTTGCCGCTATGCGGCTCATGGAGGCAAAATGGAAAAAGGAACTCTGTATCTTGTTGCAACACCGATTGGTAATCTGCAGGATATAACCTTGAGAGCAATCAACACGCTGAAGGAGGTAGAGCTCATAGCCGCTGAGGACACGAGGCAGACCTTAAAGCTGCTCAACCACTTTGAGATCAAAAAGCCTCTGGTGAGTTATTATGAGCACAACAAGATAGTTAAAGGAAATTACCTGATTGAGCAGCTGCAGCAGGGGAAGGATATTGCACTTGTATCGGACGCCGGAACACCGGGAATATCGGACCCGGGAGAGGATCTGGTCAGGCTGTGTATAGAAAATAATATAAAGGTTACTATGATACCCGGTCCGGTGGCGGCAGTAACAGGGATGGTTATATCGGGCTTGCCTGCCGGAAGGTTTGTTTTCGAAGGCTTTTTGCCCATGAATAAGAGAACCAGGCAGGAAAGGCTTAAGCAGCTGAAGGATGAAACCAGAACCATAATTTTCTATGAGGCTCCGCATAAGCTGCCATATACTCTAAGGGATATGTACAATGCGTGGGGGGAAAGAAGAATAGCTCTTGCCAGAGAACTTACCAAACGGTATGAAGAAGTAATAAGGTGTAATTTGTCCGAGGCGGCCGAAAGATATCAGGCTGAGGCACCAAAGGGTGAATTTGTTGTCATCATTGAAGGACAGGACGAAAAGGTGCTTCAGGAACTGGAAAAAGATAAGTATGCTGATATCAGTATTGAAGAGCATGTTGAAAGATATGTAGAAGAAGGTCTGCCCAAAAAGGAAGCTGTCAAGAAAGCAGCAGAAGACAGAGGCTTGAATAAAAGGGATGTTTATAATCTTGTGATGAAAAAATAATTTCACAAAAAAAGAGCCCTTCGGCTCTTTTTTGATTAAGTAATTATTTCTTTAATTCTTTCATACAGTCTGGACAGATATTCTTACCCTTGTATACTTGTACGTCTTTGGCATTTCCGCAGAAAATACAGGCCGGCTCGTATTTCTTTAATATGATAGTAGATTCATCAACGTAAATTTCCAAAGCATCCTTTTCAGCAATATCAAAAGTTCTGCGTAATTCGATAGGGAGAACAACTCTTCCCAATTCGTCAACTTTTCTAACAATTCCTGTAGATTTCATAATAATGACCTCCTCAATTATACACTTCATATTTCGACAAACTTCGTTATTATAATACCATAAATTCCAATAAACGTCAACGCTCATTTTGTAAAAAATTAAAAAAATTTTAAAGTTATACAATTTAAAAAACACGGATAAGTAAAGGGTTTTAAGGAGTAAGCCTGTAAAAACAGCTTATATTACAATTTTATGAACATTTTATTAATAAAATAATATTACAGAGCTTGAAAAATAATACTGGGAATTTAACAGCAGAAATCGAATAAATTCGACAAAATACGCACAGAATTTTCGACATGAAAAACAGGCGTTAAATAGCCAGTTGTCTGCTTTTTAACAACTGTTTTACAAATTATTGGTACTAATATTCCGGTATTGGGAGGTGGTTACTCCATATTTTAATTTGAAGGTCGTATAAAAATAGTTTTTATTCTCCCAGCCTATTTCATCAAGTATCTCGGTTATATTCATCCTGGTTGTTTCCATATATTCTACAGCTTTTTGAAGCCTAACTTCGGTAAGATAATCTGCAAACGATTTTGAATAGGCCTCTCTGAACATCTTCCCGAGGTAATCCCTGGAGATATGAAGCCTGTTGGCAACCGCATCCTGGCACAGACATCTGTCCATATATTCGGTTTCGATAATGCGTTTTACCTTTTCAACCATACTGCTCTTCTTCTTGAAACGTTTCTGTTCAATGGTATCAGTGATTGCCTTGAAGAGATTGACTACTCTTTTATTTATTTCGTTCAGGGTTTCAAGGGAAATAATTTCACTTATGTAGCTGTTGGAATCAAAGGTGATCTTCTCATAGCCTTTTGCCTCCAGATCATTGAATTTTTTTATTATCAGATACGAGAGGTACAGTACATATGAGTTTATTGTTTCATAGGAATAATCAGTGATGTATTCTATTATCCTGGCATAAGCTTCGACTGAATCTCCCAGCTTGCCGTTATTTAAGGCTTCATCCAGCTTTTGTTCAAGGGAGATGGGATGTTCAAAGGCATTTGGTTTGAGTTTGAAAATAACATCAGGCAGCAACAGGCATTCATATCCGTAAACAAGCCTGTACCTGGAGAGCTGCAGAGTGAATCTGTAACTCTCGGATATATCCATCAGATTCACAGGGTCAATATGCAGCGCGGCCGATAAGCTGATATTAAGGTTTGCATGGCACCAGTCCTGGATCTCTCTTGCAATTTCAAGCATATTTGACTTGCGTGTATCCGGATCTGAACCGTCCGCTTCCATCAAAAGCATAATGGTTTTATCATCAAGCTCAAAACATTCGTTCCTGAAGTATTTCTGGGCAAGTTCACCTGCTACGTTGCAGACTGCGAACCTGAACAGTTTCTGATCCTCCATAGTCAGATTCTGAGAGAAAGAAGAATAGCGGTCTATGCTGAAACTACACAATAGAAAGAGGCCGCCGGAATTTAGATTTATTTTGTACTTCTTAAACATTTCATTTACATAATCAATATTTATGACTTCATTAACCAAAAGATCTCGCAGAAAGCTGCTCCTTTTAATAATGTAATTTTCGTAACTGACCGATTGCATATTCTTGGTTTTTTCAAAGGTTTCAGTAAAAATATCCGTTAAAAAATCCAGCTCATTTTTTTTATTTTTTTCCAGCTTGACGTTTGATAGCTGCTGTACTTTTCCGATCATGCTGTTTATAGGATGGTACAGATATTTTGCAAGGAAATATGACAGGAGGAACCCTAGAACAACGATAGTAACACAAACAATATATATGTTTCTCTTCATTATGTTGATATCTTTAAAAATCTGATCGTATGGAGTGATGTTCACGAATTTCCAATCCAGCACATCGGATGCAACGTAAGTAACAACTACTTTCTGCCCGTCAATCTTATCAATAAAATAGCCGTTTTTATCGTTCCGGGTCAGGATTTTTTTAATATGGACCTTATGGCTCATATCGCTGAAACCGCTGCTGGAATTGGAGCCGGCTACTGCATAACCCGAACTGTTTATGATGATGGTATCGCCGCCGGTTAAGGAGCCTTTTGTATTAAGTATATTAATTAACCCGTCCAGATACTGGGAATTCAAATTTATGATAATGGCACTTAATACCTTACCGTCCGAAGAATAATCGGTCATTATATAAGTTAAAACGTTGATATATGCATTACTGCTGTTTGCATAGTTCAAAGGTATTTTCCTAAGGAGCGGGGTTAATGTAAATATCTCATTATTCGGTATTTTGTTGTTTTTAATTATATCGGCAATACCTGTATCGATAAAGTCACTTGCAGGACTGTAAAAACGCCACCAGGTGGAATAAAAGGTATCAATATCCTTATTATATATATAAATTGAATGTATATTGCTGGATTGGGCTACCAGAGCTTCAAGGCTGGTTATACACTTATAGGCATCCTCCGTACTTGTATACCGGCCATACCTTAATAATGAATAGTCATTATTTGAATAAATATATGCCGCTGTATTTTTTGCGGTGTCATTCAGGTAAGTGGCGCTATAGCTTATCTCGGACAAGATGTTCTTATTGGCATTATACTGCATTTTCAAGCCTATATTTTCGAAGTTGAAATAAAATACAAATGAAGAGGTTAATATAATAACTAATACAAGTATGGCTATGTACAAAAACATTTTATTATAAAAAGAATGTTTAAACACCCTTAATTTCATGTTTATGCTCCTATCTGGCTTATATTTTAAACATTTTCCAAGTATTGGCAGTCAGAAGAAAGAATTTAATTGAAAATCATGCACACGCGACCATTAACCCAAAATATCCTGAACTCCGTCATTTGTCAGTTTTATTATATAGCAATGAAGGATAGGCTTCAATCAAAATTTGGAAATAACCAGTAGAATATCATGACAGAACAAAAGCTGATATTTACATCGAAATGCAAATATCAGCTTTATAGAAATCAGTTTTTTTACTTAGCCTTCCAGGCGTTGATCTGCTTCTGCATTTCCTTCTGTACATCCTCAAGGCCGGCTTTGTTCAGCCTATCCTGGTAAGTGGGGAATTTTGCAAGATCCATGTTTCCGCTACCCCAGGCGTTTTTATATTCATTGTATACTGCTGTTAATTGAGCTACCTGCGTTTTTACCGGGCTGTTATCAAATGTAAAACCATTTATAGGTGATACTATACAGTTTTCAGTTGCTTTCTTCTGTGCTTCAACAAGTTCCTTTCTGTTTGGAACGTCGCTGAACAGCAGCCAGGGATCTCCAAACATCCATTCCATGTTAGTCTTGTAGCCATTTGTTTCAGTTGTTACACCGTCGGGCTGTTTGAATATCTTGATTACAGGGTCGCTGTCGTCAATTATTTCATAGTGCTTCCCTTCAATACCAAAACCTAACAGATTGAGAAGTTTCGGATCGCTGTTGCATTGCTCCAAAAGCATAACGGCTCTTTCCGGATTTGGAGAAGTACTGCTTACAGCAACACAACTCTGGGTAATGGCGGTTGTATTAAGCAACGGTTTTGAACCTAATGGTACTGCCACGCAGTCAAGTCCCCAGTTAATTTCATAATTTTCAAGCCATCCGGGTACATAACCCCCGATATTGGCTACATACTTCTTGGTTTTCATTTCTGCGTGAACATCCTTGATTGAAACGGCATCTTTTCTTATATAACCCTTCAGATTCCATTTGCGTAAAAGCTCGCGGTCTTTAACACTTAAGGGATCATTATCGGTATTTACAACAGTACAGGTCTGATCATCGAATTTTACACCCAATGAAGGAATACTCATATCAGGCTGATCGAACCAGTAATTGAACAGACCTGTACCCCCGGCAAAGCATAGAGGCGTCATTCCCTTTTCATTAGCTATTATCTGATCAAAGAAAGGTTCCAGATCTTCATATTTCGTTAATGTACTTATATCCAATTTATATTTATCGATCATATCCTGTCTGATATAAACAGCTCCCTGTGCACCAAATCCGCTCATGTTGTAAGGAATACCGTACAATTTGCCATTGACCTTGCAGGCGTCCAGGTATTGAGCATATTTTTCCTTTGCCTTTGGAGCATACTGGTTTATTAAATCAGTTAAATCTGCCCATGCGCCCTTACCCGCATTTTGTATAAAGTTTAACTGCCAATTTGCTGTAAAACACAAGTCAAACTTATCTCCGGTGGCGATCATTACGTTCATCTTCTGTTCGTAAGCGCCCCAGTCAAAATAATTGATATTAACTCTGCAATTCAAGGAATCTTTTAGATACTTTTCGACCTCATCCTCAACTAATTCCGTGTCCTTTTGCGGTTTACCGATAACATACCAGTTCAGCTCAACATGCTCAAGATTTGACTTTGAGGCCTCTGCAACGGAAGAAGCGGCAGCGGTTTGCGGTGCGGAAACGGCGGATGAGCTATCTGTAGAAGCAGCATTATCTGATTTACCGCAGCCCGTCAGTAACGATAAAGCAAATGCCAAACCAAGAGCAAGACTTAAAGCCTTTTTTGCCTTGTACATTAAATGTACCTCCTTTAAATATAATTTATATTTTAACTGATAAAATCAGCTAAATTTAGAGTTAGCCCTTTATTGCACCGATAGTTAAGCCTGATACAAAATATTTTTGTACGAACATAAAAGCAAATATTACGGGACCTATTGCCAGTACTGCCATTGCCATTCTGGCATTTTCTCCGGGCAATATGTTTGCTACCTGTCCCTGCATCGGACTGAGGCGCATTGCACTTAAATTCTGCATTATCAAATAAAGCATATATTGAAGAGGATTGAGATTTGAATTGTCAATATAAAGTAATGCAAGCCACCAGTCATTCCAATATTGCAGTACTATAAAGAGTCCTACCGTTGCCATTGCGGGAAGTGACAGCGGAAGTATGATTTTGAACAGAACATTTATCTCACTTGCTCCCTCAATCTTTGCACTTTCAACCAGAGAAAAGGGTATTTCAGAGAAATAAGTCCTTAGCAGCAGAACATAGAACGGGATTATCAAATAAGGAAGTATAAGGGCAAAAACAGTATCCTTTAAATTAAGTACCTGTGCAACTATAATATAACTTGGAACCATTCCTCCATTGAACAGCATGGTGAAAAACAGGTAGAGTGAAATCTTTCCCCTGTGGGGAAAATCCTTTCTTGACAGGACATATGCCATGCTGGAGGATAAAACAAGGCTGACAATCGTTCCGACAACAGTGACGAATATGGTCACGCCATAGGCTCTGCCTATCTGACCCGGATCGTTTAATATGTATTCATAAGCCAATAATGAAAAGTTTCTTGGAAACAAGGAATATCCATTTTCTATAATAGTCTGTTCATCGGTAAAGGAGGAAGAAATAACTATTAAGAATGGTATCAGACAAAATATGGATATTACGGTTAAAAACATATTTATAAAAAATTTTGCTACCACACTGCCTTCTCTTTTTTTCATTGTTTTCTCCTCTCTTAGAACAATGCCCGTTCAGGATTTATTTTCTTTACAAAAAGGTTGCTTGCCAAAACCAGAAGGAATCCTACGAAGGCCTGATAAAAGCCCGCTGCAGAGGCCATGCCCACATCGCCGGAGTACTTCAGTGCACGGAATACATATGTATCGATAACGTTTGTCGTGCTATAGAGTGCTCCGTTGTCGAGCGTAACATTATAGAACAATCCGAAGTCGGCGAAGAAAATACGTCCTATGGACATCAACGTGAGGGTTATTATCAACGGAGATAAAAGCGGGAGAGTAATTTTTCTGACTTGTTGAAGCTTGCTGGCTCCGTCTATGGTTGCAGCCTCATAAAGCTCACCGTCTATACCCATGATACCGGCCAGATATATTACACTTCCATAACCCACACCCTTCCAAAGATTCACAACTGTGAGTATGGCGGGCCATAATTTTGGCTCCTGGTACCACTGGACGGGTTGAATACCGAAATTTACAAGATGGTGGTTAACCATACCCATCTCATAGCTCAGCAGCGAGTAGACAAAGTAGGAGACAATGACCCAGGATATAAAGTAAGGAAGGAACATAGCTGATTGGTAAAACTTTATGAGCCACTTTTTTCCCACTTCATTAATAAGCAGTGCGATCAATATTCCTCCCACTGTCCCTGTTATAATAAATAAAGCGTTTAGAAATAAAGTATTATATGTAATATGCCAGGCATCGCTGGTAGAAAATAAATATTTGAAATTTTCGAAGCCTACCCATTTACTGCCTAAAATGCCATCCCGGGGTTTATAATCTTTAAATGCAAGTATCAGCCCGAACATAGGCAGATAATTAAAAACGAAAACGACGGCAATTCCCGGAAGAGCCATCAACCATAGCCACTTATGAGTATTTAGATTTCTCAGGAAATTATTTTTGGGTTGGACAGGTCTTTCCGGTGATTTCTGCTTCAAATAAAATTCAGCTTCCACGATTGTTGCTCCTTTTAGTTGTATTTGAATAAACGGTACTGTAAACACAAGAATCGGATTGGAATCAACACCAGTTCACTCACCACTTCATTTTAATTAAGAATTACCAAATGTTGAAGTTTAAATTTAAGAAGTGTCTTTATTTTTCAGTAAAATCCATATCTAAAATTAAGATGTTTAAAGTCAGGTAATATATCGGTATTTTGAATAAAGCATGTGGGATGTGCTGTTAGATTGGTATTACAAGGTATAACCTGACGCGTTTGTGTCAGTTGATTATCTCAATTTTGTAAGTGAAAATTGTTTTTGATTATACAGGTACTTCCGTACTAACTTCATAAAATAGGGACGCTCCCAAAACAATTGTGATAA
>JAEVZU010000210.1 GCA_023392075.1 Bacillota bacterium
AAGGATATGAATGTAGCGGGCGACCTGACTGTAGGGGAAGGTGCAGGTGACGGGGATGTAAGGCTTGACGGTGTTTCGGTAAACGGAAAGCTGATAATAAGGGGTGGGGGTCCCAACAGTGTCACCCTGACCAATACAAGGATCAATGATATCCTTGTGATAGAAAAAAGTGCGGGCAATGTACGTGTAAAGACTTTTGGAACCACAACAATTGACAAAACCTATATAAAATCCGGGTGTATCCTTGAAGAGAGCGGCTTGACCTCCGGACAGGGTTTTGTTGACGTTACGGCAGAAAGATCGGCCGTTGAAAATCAGAAAATAGACCTTAAAGGTAATTATAATAAATTAACGGTAAATGAAAGCAATCTGGATGTAAATTTGAATGGTAATGCCGATGCAATCGATATATCAAAAGGTGCTGCCGGCAACCTGACCATAAGTGCAGGCAATGTCAAAACAATAACTACTAAAGCATCTCAAAATATAATTGAAATACTGGGAGGTACGGTAACAACCTTAAATATTGACACCGGAGCAATAGGAAACAAACTGACCGTAAACGGAACTGCAACGGTGAGCAATGTCAATGTCAAGGAAAACACCGATATTTCCCTGCTTAAGGGTACTGTGGATAAGCTCATTCTGGAGTCCGCTTCTGAAGGTTCAAAGCTGAATATTTCAAGCGGTGCCTATCTGAAGAATATTACGGCGAATGCTGCCGTTACCATATCGGGCAGTGGTTCTATTACCAATGCCTACATATATGCTCCCAATGTAAGTATGAGCATAAGGCCCAGCGGAGATTATATCAGGAGCGGAACCGAAACAACTCCGGGTGGCACCGTTACAGATCCCACACTGCCAAAGATAACAATTTCAAATGTGTATAACAGAACCATTATGGTGGGCAGCAATAATCAGAAATTAGATGCCCGTGCTTCAAACGGAGCCGAGATTTTCTACAGTTCTGCAGACAATTCAATTGTAACGGTAGGTGAAAAAGGACAATTAAACGGAGTTTCAGTCGGAACGACAAATGTATACATATCTGCTGTCAAAGAGGGATATGCTCCGGCAATTTCAACAATAACCATCAACGTAATTTCCGGTAATACGACCTCGACAGGTACTCTTTCGGTATCACCTTCAGGCGGTACGGCTGGTGAAATCATTGATCTTGTCATCACCTATACAGCAGCTGAAAATATGACAAGCGGCAGAATTGTGTTCAAGCTGCCGGCAGGCTTCACAGCGTCGGAAAGTGATACCTTCAGCATTAATTCAGGTGCTGAAACAGCTCTGACAAAAGTGCACTTAATTGATCCCGGTACCCTGTCCTTCAATAATATTGCTCTTGCTTCGGATGATACCATTCAAGTCACCTTGAAGAAGAAGGAAGTACCGGCAGGAGGACAGCTGGAATTTGCTGCCGTAGTCGATGCCGACGGCATGGGACCAAAAGTGCCGGCAGAGTTAAGCGCAATATTTACCTGCGACAGTCTGAAAATACTGCAGGGCAACGGTGTGAACTACTCAACTCCCGAGTATGGCTCTGTAACAGGTACTACAAAAATATCCAAGCTCTCGTCTATCGGCATTCCGGGAGCCACCGGGTGGATTATCAGCGATGTATTGACACCGCCGGTATATGACCAGGTATTGACCGGAACTGCTTATTCAGCCGGACAGGATATACAGGCTGCTGCCGGACAGCAGATAATGCTTGCTGCCGTTGATGCGGCCAACAAGGTCAAGGGCTATGCCGTGATTACTATTGATGCTTCTATGATAAGACCAGACGATGCGACAACTCTGGACCCTGCGGCAATTAACGTTGAGCCGGGTATACAGGCTGGCTCTGTCAGATTGAACGGACTGGATTCAGTAGCCGTACCTGGTGCGTCTGCATGGATGATCAAGCTGCAGAATGCACCGTCGCCTGCAATATTGATTGACAGCGTATTTGACGGAACTGTTAAGTACATCCCGGGCGATGATATTAAAGTATCGAACAATCAGTATATTGTACTTGCTGCGGTTGACAATGAAACAAGCAAACATGTTAAGGCATATGTGAGTATACCGGTTGCGGGCAAGGTAAGCCAACCTGCCGGAGCTCTTGTTGAAGGCATAAATTACAGTAAGCCGGCAAATGGCAGTACTGTCGGAACTATTTCCATACAAAGCCTGACTCCAGGTGAATACGGCATAAGTGACTGGCAGTATGTAATACTCGACAATCCTGCGGTTATACCTGCAATTAACGTTGTAACGTCAGAATTTAAGAAATACACCGGTAACCAGGAGTTTAAAACCTATAATGCAAAGGAAAACATACTTGTAGATGACGGCAAGCACATCCTGCTTGTTGGAACAAAAGATGCAGACAGCAAGATATTGGCATATGCCGATATACTTGTAGAGTCCGGAACTGTCCGCAGGGAAGATGCAGCCGCCATACCTCCGTCCAATATAGTCGGACCGGTTATGGGCTCAACAGCAGGTACGATCAGCATTACAACCAACTTTAGTACCCCTATAGCAGGAGCTGCCAAGTACAAGTACAGATTCCAGAATACTAAATTGGAGCCTGCTCCTCAAATAAACAGCAAATCGGATATATACAGTGAACTGGAAAAAGACTTGAAGGTTACAGGAAAATATCTGGTTCTGGTTGCTACAGATAACAGCGGCCTTATTAAGGCATACATGAATATAGAAGTTGATGAAAATCTGGCCAGGCCCGATAATGCTTATTTACTCAGGACTGCCAACAACGACTATTCGATTGTGCCCGGAACTACCAGCGGAGCGATCAGTGTTAATCTGGCAGCGGCCAAGATAGAGAATGACACCGGCAAGTCTATATTCCAGTGGTGGTACAAGCTTGCAAACAGTGATTTTGGAATACCTTATACTGGAAGTGATATTACAGGGAGTATGACAGCAGTTTATACACCCGGAAACAATATTTTAAATGTAGCTCCAAAACAGTACCTGATGATAATAGCTGTTGACGATGACGGTAAAACTGTTGCATACCTGAAGGAACAGATACAGTACAATCAGATCAAGCAGGCGGATGCAGGCACACTGCTTTCCAGTGCCGAGGATAGTGTAAACTTCAACTATTCGGTTCCAGAACCAGGCGACAAGGGTGGACAAACCAAGATAAGGACATTGGGTTTCTGGGGATATAATGGCGGAAACAGCTGGAAATATACTATATCGGCTGCTCCGGTCGCAGTGCCTGCAAAGTTCAGTTCAGCCAGCGGCTTGAACGGATATGCCGCACAGTACAGTGTTACAGTGGATGCAGGAAAATACCTGGTACTGTATTTGGTCGATAACCAGAACCAGATACTGGCATTCAAGAATATTAAGATCAGTGCCGATCAGATAAGACCACAGGATGCCAAAATTCTTACATCAGTCAATTATTCGGCTCCTGTACCCGGAACCACTGCAGGTGCCATAGCGATATCATACCTGTCCTTCAGGGATCTGGACAGCTCTGCCGACTATACCGGCTGGACATGGAGATATGTTGTTGGGAACAGTATTTTCAGCCCACCTGCTATGGGTACCGATATTAATTCTATAAGCGGTACACAGGTATTGACGACGACAACAAATATACAGGTAAAGCCAAAGCAGTATGTTCTACTGCTGGCTGTTGACAAAAACGGATTTATAAAGGGTTATGCAAATATACTGATTAATCAGGAAGCTATTAATCCTGGAAATGCAGAGCAGATTTCAACTGACAATTATCATCTTACCAAAGGAACTGTGGAAGGAACCACCAGCTTTGATAAACTCATTACTGTAGGGCTTGATTCCCAGGCAAGTAAATGGATGATAAAAGTCCAGGCGGGACCGTTTGCAAGTACCATGGCTAAAAATACAAAGGTTTCGGGAGCGTCATGGTATCCTTATAACGGTACAGATAGAAATATACCTGTAAATGTTGGAGACCATATACTTTTACTTGCAACAGACACCTCGGGTTATGTTAAGGCCTTTGCGGATATCACCGTTAACTCGGATGTAATCCAGGCACCATTTGCAAAACAATTGAAGCTGAACGAGGACTATACGGTTCCGGCACCGGGTAATGCGGCAGGAACAGTCAGAATGGCACTGCAGGAAACCAATATTCCTAAAGCTTCCGGTGAGACAATCGTCTGGAAGTATAAGAAATCCGTATACGGCTATAAGGCACATTTCGATGATGATTCCTCGGGCAGCGAGTTTACGGTATGCAAGACCAATGAGGATATGAAAGTCGAGCCCGGTTACTGGCTGCTTGCAGCAACCATAGGGGATAAGATCAAGGCTTATGCGGTAATCAATATAGATGCTTCGCAAATCAAGCCTTCGGAAGCACCTTTACTTGAAATAGGTAAAAACTATGCTGCTCCGGCTCCCGGAAGCCAGCCCGGAACTACAAAAATTACCGGCTTGACCTATATGAACGTAACCGGTTCTGAAAACTGTGTATGGCAGATAAAGGTAGCTAACACTAATGAAGTGATAATGGCAAACAGCAGATTTATGAGTCCTGACATAAGCAACTATACCTCAGGAGACATAACTGTAATGCTGAATCAATATATAATTCTTGCAGCGGTTGATAAAACAAGCGGAATAGTCAGGGCATACAAGACCATCAAGGTTGAAGAAGGAACTGTCAATGCTCCGGCTCTTACGGCAGGTGTAAACTACACCGCACTGAAGCCTGGTACGGTATTGCAGACGACTTCGCTGTATGTAGCTCCTGACATTACGAAATATGTAGTCAGGTTGGTTGACAGTGCTCAAAATATTACCGCAGGAAGTACCATCAACTATGCGGCAGCACCCGGAGCGGGTTATGATTATTCAAATTACAGTGTGTACATCTCAGGTTCAAATATTAAAGCTGAAGTGGGCAAGTACATTTTGGTTGTTGCGGTAGACAGTGCGGGCAAGGCGTTGGCCTACCAGAATATTCAGGTGGTTGAGAGCAGTCTGAGAAAGGGAGATGCAACTTTACTGAAAACGCCGCAGAACTATTCCGACCTTGAGGCCGGAACAGGTATCAATACTGTAAAGATAGCATTCCTTGACTTCTTCGGCCTGCCCACAGGTGAAAAGGAGTGGGCATTCAAGGTTCAGAGCACCACACCTGCTGCGGTTGAAATGGATTCGATAATACAGGTAACAACCCAGAACAGTTATGTTGCAGGCAAGGATATATTTGCCGATGAAGGGGAGTATGTAATACTGTATGCCGTTGAAAAGGCCACCGGAAAGGTTAAAGGCTATGCTGTTTTAGAAGTAAAACCAGGTATAGTGAGAGGTGTTGCTCCTCTGCTTCAATACAGCGGACAGGTGCTGAAACCAGGATCGGACCTGAATACAACAAAAATAGATGAAGCATTGATCACGAAGCCGACAGGTGCCAATGTAATAAAATATATTGTCAGAAGCAGTGCTATCGGTACTGTTTTGAAAGACAGTCCATCGGCAGACTGGAATGTGTATACTACAGGTTCGGATATTCAGGCACTGGAAGGGCAGCATCTCATACTGGCGGCAACCGACGGCAGCGGTTTGATAAAAGCATATGCCGATATAACTATAAACGGCAGCACCGATCTCAGAAGTATTATAGCTTCACTTGGCGGCTCGCTTATTACTTCACCGGTGGATGCAACCAGGATTGCCACCGGCGGTGAGACAATTACCATAACACTTGATTCGGCAGAGTGGGCCGATGATGCCGTTACTACCAAGACAAGCCTGCTGCTGGGCGGATTTAAGGCATCGGGAACAGCAACAGAAGCAGCCAAGTGGACCGCGGTTATGAACAATGTTACACTTGTTGAAAAGGTTAATAATAAAACCATTCAGATTAAATTGAGTGAAGTGGCGTATGACATAACAGCAAATCAGGAAATAACATTAACAATACCTGCCGAGCTGGTCAAAGGAGCCGTAAAGCCTGTAGCAGCAAATAATACAATAACCATAGCAGCCGCATCAAGTGTCGTAATAACTCTGAAATCGCCGGCCAATGCGGATGTGGCAAGCTTCAGCCAGGGTGACATCAAGGCGGGTTCATTCAAGATAGTTATTACACTCAAAGGCGGTAAATTTGCCAGTGACGTGGATACCAACGCGGTAAAACGGGATGCAATATTTAACGGGTTGAAGGCTACTTATAATATTGCTGCCTGGACGGATGTCATCAATGCACTTGTGAGTGCTGGAAAGACAGCAATAAACTTGAACTCTGAAAACAAAATAACAATTACACTGCAGGCGGTTGACTATAAACCTCTTGGGAATGAAGTTATAACTGTTACTGTTCCGTACAAAACTTCATCAGGTGAACCAATAATAGCCGGAGCTGTTAATGATGCCGCAGCTGCAAGTAAAATAACCATTTATTCCGATATATCTGCAGTACTGTCCGGGACACTGGTTTCGGCACCTGTTGCCGAGCCGGATATAGTGGCAGGCGGAAAGACACTGGTGGTAACATTAACCGACGGGAAATGGGTATCAGATATTGTTTCAAATGAAACTGCACGGAATGCACTGTTTGCGGGTCTGACCGTGTCCCCGGTCGTATCCACCAAGGATACCGAAGCGTGGACGAAAAAAGCCATACCTGCTTTACAGGCGGCAGCAAAGCTCACCGGTCAGACAGTCATCACAAGGACCAGTGATACGGTTATTGAAATAACAATGCCGCCGGTGAC
>JAEVZU010000211.1 GCA_023392075.1 Bacillota bacterium
CATAATTATCATTGATATGAACTCCGAAGAGCTTACCGGCATTCATTGACTTAACCACTGCCTCTCCCGGATTTTCCCCGGCCAGAAGCGCATGTCCGAAATCAAGATTGACACCGACATTTTCAGCTTTGATAAGCTTTGAAAACATCAAAACCGTACTGGTACTATCCAGTAATATGTGGCTTCTGGGTTCTCTTGCCTTATACTCAATGGCTATTTTGTAATTTTTATCGTAATCGGCAACGGCTTTAATGCCATCCTTTTCATATTGCCATATATCCTCATAATTATCCTGGAACGGATAATCAAAGCCGTCCTGTCCGGGCCATAAACACATTTGACCGGCTCCCAGCTCCTTACCAAGGTCCACTGCAGTTCTGGAGTAATCAACGGCTCTTTTGCGGGCCGCCGGATCTCCGGAGGTAAAGGCACCTTTTTGAAAGTCCTCTCCATCCCAGACATTGGGATTTACCGACATTACCTGAATATTCTTATCGCTGCAAAACCGCTTTACATCTTTGTAATTCTTTTCATTAATATGTGTGGGATAAACCAGTTCGACTCCGTTCAAACCTTCAATTTCAGAAGCCTTCTCAAGCTTTTGCAGAGCGGCGTCCTTTGAAGTGTCGTAATTATATGCGGAGTCCATTACCCATAAGCCTATTGATAATTTATTAAACAAATTTACTCCTCCTCCAGGTTTATTTTTATCCCTTGACTGCCGCTGCTGAAAGACCGCTTATCAAGCTCTTTGAGAAGGCAGAGAACAGCAGCAGTATGGGAAGTGTTGTCAGGGACAGGCCCAGCACCTGCGCCGCGGTGTCATTTCTAAAGGTTGTGGAAAGCTGGCGGATTCCAAGCGGAATTGTATACAGACTTTCATTGCTTATTACAACCAATGGAGTCAATAAATTATTCCATGACCATAGAAAAGCCAGGAGGGCAAGTGTCATGCACGCGGCTCTCATAAACGGCAGTGCTATTTTCACAAACAATGTAAATTCATTACAGCCGTCTATCCTGGCACTTTCCATTACTTCATCCGGAATGGCCGAGCTTGCGAACTGTGTCATCCAGAATACGCCGAAGGCGCTGGCAGCCGGCGGTATGATCAACGGGAGAAGAGAATTTCTCCAGCCTACGGCCTGCATTTCTATAACAAAAGCCACAAGTCCCAGCTGCATGGGAATCATCATTGTAACCATTACAGATGAGAATAATGTTTTCTTGAACAGGAATTTATATTTTGCAAAGGCAAATCCGGCCATGGCACAGACAATAACCGTTAATATTGCAGAGCCTCCTGCAACCATGATTGAATTTTTATAGAAAGCCAGAATATCTATGGAAAAAAGTGTTTTTATATTTTCACCCAGATAATTTCCCGGAATAAACTTCATTCCTGTAAAGAGGTCGTTTGTATAGTAAGTTCCCATTATTAACATTGTATAAAAAGGTAATATGGCCACAACCGAGATCAATAATATCAATACAAAACCAATTATATTAAGACCTTTTTTCTTTGACATCAGTCCTCACCTCTCTTCATAATATGGTTGGCAATAACGGTTAAAAATCCAATGAATACGAACAGTCCATATGCTATTGTAGATCCGTATCCAAAATTCATAACTGTGCCGAAGGCGGTGTCATACATCAACCAAACGCCGGTGAGACTGGCATTTTCCGGTCCGCCCACCAAAGGCTGTCCCTGCGAGGTAAACATCATGAAGGGTTCCTCAAATATCTGGAAGCATCCTATCATTGTGGTAAGAACTACAAATATAAAAACCGGTTTAAGCAGAGGTACCGTAATTTTGAAAAACTTCTGTACTGGATTTGCACCATCTATATCTCCGGCCTCATAAAGCTCAGGACTAATGTTTGTTATTCCTGCCAGGAACAGAATCGAAGTATACCCGTAATATCTCCATATTGTAATCAAACTGATCATTATTCTTGACGGCCAGGGTTCTCCAAGCCAGTTAATATTCTCTTTAATCAATCCTAAGCCTGACAGCACTGCGTTAATATTTCCGAACTGGTAATCAAACAGAATACCGAATATTAAACCAAGTGCTACCGGAGTTGTAAGGTAGGGTAAAAAATTAAATAATCTGAAGGTGTTTTTTCCTATCATATTTTTGTTGCTTAACATTGCCGCTATAACCATTCCGAGAAAAATCTGCACCGGAATTATCATAACCATGAATAGAAGAGTATTTCCTAAAGCGCTGTAAAATCGTTCATCCTTTATTAAGTGTACATAATTTTGTAATCCTACAAAAATCTTTTTATCAAAACCATTCCAATCTGTAAGACTTATATAAAAAGTAAACAGTATTGGGAATATGGTAAAAGCAATCCAAATTAAAAAATATGGAGATATAAAAATGTAGGGTGCTATCTTTGTACCTAAATTTATTTTATTTGATGAAATGCCTTTACTTGATTGTCCGGTTTTATAAGTTAAATTCTTAACCAATCATCTCACCTTCACTTTTAAAAGTATTGTTAATATATTGAATGTACGAATGGTAGGACATTGACGGAAGTACCAACTTCAATAAATGGAACTTTCCATTTATTGAAGTTGTACTTTCACACTTATCAGTAATTCACGTATTGCGATCATCTCATTTTGAGACAGCTTTACATGCTATTACTGCTGCAATTCAGGGAATTTTTTAATTATGTCGGCTTTCAGCTTGGGTAATGCCTGGTCTGCTGAAAGTCCTGTGTCCATTGCTCTGAGCACTACAACTATTGAATCATATATTCCTGCATCATACTCTGTCATCGGTCTGGTCTGTGTATTTGGATTCTTTGCGATTTCCATGTATTTCTGCATTATGTTCTGTCCGCCGAAGTATGGGTCTTTGTTTGCATCATTTGTATAAAGGCCGGTATCATAAACTTTCGAATAAAGCGTCGGGGTTCCCTGTGTTCTGAAGAAACCTTCCGATCCCTCCCTGGACATTGTGAACCATTTGATATATGTCCAGGCCAGTTCCTTGTTCTTGCTTTCCTTTGGAATACCGTAAGCCGTACCACCCCAGCTGTAGCCGCCGTTTGGAGGTGTTATGAGACCGTATTTGCCGTTTGCATCCTTATCGTTGGCTTTCATTACAAATGGAACAAACCAGGTAGGTGCAGCATAGAATACAACTGTGTTGGAAGCAAAGGAGGAATTCCATGCAGGAGTCCACATTACATATTTGCCTAATGCTTTATCCTTGATCATCTGTTCAATATATTTCATTGTGGGGAGTACCGTTGTATCAAGATTCAGCTTTTTGTCCTGCACCCATGGCTCTTTGGTGTATAAGCCTATCAATGCATAGTAGGCATCATCTGAACCGGCAAAGAGGAAGTTCTTTCCACCGCTCTTTTCAGAGATCTCCTTACCCTTCTGTACGAAAACATCCCAATTTGTAAGTACTTTTTCCAATTCGGCAGGATCATCGGTGCCAAAATACTTTTTGGCCAGTTCGCGGTTATAGGCATATCCCCCTACACAGTTGTCGATCTGTACACAAACTATGTCACCTTTTTTATTTTGTGAAATTGGAATTGCAAATGGAACTAAATCATCCTTATTCAAATTATATGGAGCCGCGTCCAGCTTTTCCCAGATGTCCAGGTTGGCAAGACTTCCTCTGGCAGTCATTTCAAGATTTGCTACATCAGGCATATCACCGTTTGATGCTGCTGTGGTCTGTAATTTTTTAACATAGTCATTCTGCGGAACCATTACATAGTTAACTTTTATATCCGGATATGTCTTAGTAAAGTCTACAGCACCTTTCTTTTCATAGTCACCCCAAACCCATTGGGTGATTTCGCCTTTAAGGGCACCTGTCTGTGATGTACTTTCTGCGGCTGTACTTTCGGCAGCTGTGCTTGTTGTAGTCTGAGCCTGCCCCGAACTTTGCGCAGCCTGTTCATTATTGCTTCCGCAGCCTGCCAGCATCGTCACCGTCATTGCTATTGCAGCGGTCAAGCTGACTACTTTTCTGAAATTCAAATTTTTGTTCATGATTTTTCCTCCCAATTTTCTAAATATAGAAATTATAATGCTACCAAATGACTAAATTATTGAACCTCCCTTCAATTAAATATAACGCTGCACCAAAATAAATCCGGTATTAACGTTGTGCAAAAAATAATAGTACTATATTTAATAAGCAAATTAATGCTTATCCAGGCTATTTTTATATTGCCCAAAATTTCATTTCTATTTTTTGTAATATAGTAAATATTTAATTAATTCTTATTGTTCTATTGTCATTACATTCAGCAGTATAAAAATACAATACTGAAATAACTTTAATGAATTTAAATAGTTGTTTTATCTGTACAGCTCGACGGTAAATTGGTTTCTGTCTCCCCTATACCTTGCTATGGAATACTCCGAGGGAATATCATCTTCGGTATAAGCTGTTGTTTTAACCAGACACAGAGCCTGATTTTTCTTGATATGCAGAAGCCTTGCAACCTGATCGTCGGCATTAACAGCTTCTATTTTTCTGACAACCTTGAATATTTTTATATTATATTTTTCTTCGAGAATGGAATATAGTGAATTATTGACAAAGTCTTCTTCAATGATTCCCCTGCAATATTTGTACGGCAGGTAGGTCTCCAGATATACAACCGGCTCCTCATCTGCGTATCTGACCCTTCGCAGATACACCAGTTCATCCTCAACTTCAATATTCAGTTTCTCACATATGCCGGCTATACCCTTTATAACCTTGAGATCCAGTATCTGTGTTGTAGGTGTCAGACCCTTTTGCAGCATTTCATTGTTAAAGCTCTGAAGGTGCTGAAAAAATCTCTCATCTATCTTTGGTCTGGAAACGAAGGTGCCTTTGCCTTTCAGCCTTTGCAGGTAACCCTCCGACACCAATTCGCTTAAAGCCTGCCTGATGGTCGGCCTGCTGATATTCAAATGCTCACAGAACTCAGCCTCGGTAGGTATACTGTCTCCCACTTTCAGTCTCTTATTGTTTATTTCGTCAATAAGCAGCTTCTTTAATTGATAGTACAGAGGTACCGGTATATTTTTATCTAATTTGTATGACCCGCTTTTCAAATCCATTACTGAATCCCTTGCTTTCTGTTTATTTTATTACCTCAATGCGTTTCAACGAGGCCAATGTGTCCATGGCCACCAAAGGTGACCTTTGACCATGTCCCAGATATCCGCTGCCTCGTTATATAACTTTGTTACATGTTCAATATATAATAATGTAATAACATTATATACTAAAATATTTACTATTTCTATAACTACCTTATATAATTTTGCAAAAAAGGGGTTTTCAAGCATTTATAAGCCTTTGTCCCATACCGGTAACTTTTCAAATATCGGCTCAAGGGCTTTATAAGTGTCATTGAATATTTCAAACAGACGGGAATATATACCGGAGTACTCGGTTCTTGGCAGTATGGTATTCTTTGCCTTATTCAGTTTGTTTATAATCTTGAAATCGCTGAAGGCACCTATTCCTATGCCTCCGCATACGGCAGCTCCCATTGAGGTGGCTTCCTCCATATATTCTGGTATCACCACGGGCTTCTGCCATATGTCTGCCAATATCTGGAGCCAGACTTTGCCTTTAGCTCCTCCTCCGATAACTGTAACTTCATTTACCTCAGCATAGTTATTTAATATATCAAGAATAACCTTTAAATTATAACCCACACCCTCCAGTACCGAGCGCAGGATATCTTCCTTTGAGCTTGTCATGGTCAGCCCCACAAAAGCACCTTTTGCATCAGGGTTCCAGCGGGGGCTGCGCTCTCCCAGCAAATAGGGCAAAAACAGCAGAGAGTTGGCGCCGGGCGGTGAATTGAGAACTTTGTTGTCGATTATACTATACGGGTTTACACCTTTTTGCCCTGCATCCATTACTTCCATGTCACAAAGTGTATTCTTGAGCCAATTGTACGAATAGCCTGCGCTCTGCATGGTTCCGCAGGGAGAATACATCTTGGGGTCAAGATGCACCCAGTTGAAGGTTCTCATTTTGTCATCATAGATCGGTTTGTCCGTAGCAAGAGCGATCCAGGAGGATGAACCTACCACATTGTATGCTTTTCCTTCTTCAACAACACCTGCTCCAACAGCGGCACAGCTTCCGTCCCCACCTCCGATAACCACCGGGATTCCGGCTGTGAGTTCTATCTCGGAAGCCGCCTTTGGTGAAACCACGCCGGCAATATCGGTAGAAGGATGTGCATCGGGAAGAATTCCCCTCTCAATTCCAAGGGCATTTATTATCTCCTCCGACCAGTCCTTTGTGTTTATATCAAACAGGTTCATGCCCGATGCATCACTATAGTCGGTGACCATATTGCCTGTGAGCTTGAATATGATATAATCCTTGGCATGCAATACCTTATAGGCTCTGCCGTACAATCCCGGCAGATTGTCCTTGATCCACAGCATTTTCGCAGCCGAGTAGGAGGCACTGATCCTGTGGCCGGTTATTTTATATGTCTCATGCATGTCCAGAACCGAATGCATGAATTTCTCCTGTTTTACAGCACGTGTATCGGCCCATATGATGGAATTTCTCAATGGCTTCCCTTCCCTGTCCACCAGCAGGCAGCCCATCATTTGCGCGCTGAAGGTGATGCAGGCGATGTCATTTTTGTTTATTCCGGCCTTTTCAATCAGCTGCCTGGTTGAAATGCAAACCGCCTTCCACCAGTCCTCCGGGTCCTGTTCAACACAGCCGGGTCCGGGATAAAAGGTGTCGTATGCATACACTATGCTTGACTGCAGTTTACCTTCAAAGTCATACAACGTAGCTTTATTTCCGCTTGTTCCAAGATCATGAGCCAATATATAGTTTCCCATTAATCACTGCACCTCTTATACGCAAATATTATGCCGACTTACCATGCATAAGCCGTTGGTGTCACTCCGCCTGGTCCCGGGAATATTTCATCCAGCCTCTTTAAAACCGTCTCATCCAGTACAATATCAACTGATCTCAGGGATTGTTCAAATTGTTCAAGCGTTCTGGGCCCTGTGACCGGACCTGTTACGGCAGGATTAGCCATGAGCCAGGCCAGAGCTACATTGTCCTCACGTTCTCCCAATTCCCTGCAAAGTGCACTGTATTCCTCCAATTGCTTTCTTTGTTGCTCAATTCTGTCCTGGTGCTGTCTGCTGCGCTTCCCTGATGCATTCAGAGCATTGCTGCCAAGCAAACCGCTGTCAAGCGGGCTCCAGGGGATTATACCAATGCCGTGAGCTTTTGCAGACGGCAACACTTCCAGTTCGGGGAGCCTGCAGTTCAGATTGTACTTGTGCTGTTCACACACCAGCCCCATGAAATGCCTGGCTTTCGCCTCTGCCTGTGCCACTGCAATGTCCCAGCCGGCAAAGTTGCTGGAACCCACATAACAGATCCTGCCCTGCTCCACCAGCACTTCAAATGCCTGCCACAGCTCATCCCAGGTAACATTTCTGTCTATGTGGTGCATATAGTACAGTTCTACATAATCTGTCTGCAGTCTTTTTAAAGATCCCTCAAGATGTCTTTTTATCTTATATGCCGACAGTCCTGCCGCCGAGTTCGGTCCGTCATTGGGATCGCAGATATCCTCATGCACCTTTGTGGCCAGAACTACGCGTTCTCTTCTGCTGCCTCCCTGTGCAAACCAGCGTCCGATTATGCTTTCGGTAGTTCCCGCATTTTTGCCCCAGCCGTAAATATTTGCCGTGTCAAAGAAGTTTATGCCTGCATCAAGGGCAGCATCCATTATTTTAAAGGCTTCCTTTTCATCGGTATCAACACCAAAATTCATGGTTCCCAGGCAAAGTCTGCTTACCTTTAAGCCTGTACGTCCTAGAGCTGTATATTTCAAGAAAATCACTCCTTAAGAAATTATATATCCAATTCGGCCAGGGTGGCTGGAAGTTCATGTTTTGTATTTACTTTATCAGAACCGGTAACCAGATCAAAGCAGGAAAGAATCAGTTTTCCATTCCATATGATTGGTTCTCCCGGCTGATCAAGTTCACCATTAAAACCGTCCGAGTCGGGGCTTTGTGCTATTCTTTCCACCCTTCCGTCAGGATAGATCTTGCCTACAGCATTAGCCGAAAAATCTGCTATATAAAGGTTTCCATCGTCATCCATGATCATTCCGTCGGTGGTCTGCAATTGTGACGGATCCTGAGCCCAGATTTTGTTTTCCCTTACCGAACCGTCTCCGTTGAATTTGATCCTGTAAACCGCTCCGTCTCCGAAATTTCCTATCAGCAGATCGCCGTTCCTGTCAAACTCAATGCCGTCAACGCCGTACTGGCAGTCTTTATTATAGGTCAGGAATGTGGTTAATATATTTTTATCTTCAAGAGTATTGGTGATCTGAATATTTTCATCCTCCAGATGGAATCTGTATACGCAGCTTACCAGCAGGCCCGAGGGATCTTTAACCTTTGACAGCATACTTTGTGTAACGTATATATGATTTCCTCTTATCCTTATTCCGTTGGGATGTTCCATCCCATCAGCCACAACGGTGGTTTTCACAACTTTGCCGTTTTCAATTTTCAGCCTCAGTATTCTGCCTTTGGACTGCAGTTCTTCTGCTCCCGACCAGCCCTGATTATCACAAATATAGAGGTCCCCGTCAGGTCCGAATTCAATCCCCATCGGACAGGCAAGTCCTGTATCCTCACGGGTTGGAACATCAACCCACTTTGTAATGTTTTTATTTTTATCTATTTTTAAAATACAGCCGGGCATTCTTGGATCGGCATAATTGGGGCAGGCAAGTATGAGGCTGCCGTCCTTATCAATTGACATTCCGTCCGGAGTACATACATATTCGGGCAGTAAAGCAAATAGTTTTGAAGTCTTCATTTAAAAATCCGCCTTTCGCTAATTGTTAATTAAATTAAAATTTAATAACTATCTTTTTCTTTGCTTTCCTGTTCTCCACCATTTCGAAGGCATCCAGAATTCTATCGAATTCTATGACATCTGAAATAAAGTCATCAGGATTTAACACACCCATCTGTATCCAATTGACTATCTGTCTGTGAGCTTCGGCTTCCTCAAACTTCGAGGGCCATTGTACAAATTGAAGAGTCCAGTTGTATGGCGCCTTGCTCCAGTCCAATTCCATTCCCAGCTTGGGTGATATGCCATAACAGCAGATTTTACCGTTATATTTTATAAGTTCCATTGCCTGGTTGATGAGCTGGTTAATACCAACTGCATCAACGACAAAATCCGCACCCTCGGGAAGTATTCCGTGAACCGCCTCTGAAACATTGACCTTTGTGCTGTTAAATACATAGTCTGCACCCATCTTTTTTGCTTCGGTCAATTTTTCATCTATAACATCAAACAAAACGATAGGACCTATACCCAAAAGTTTTGCAATTCTGGTAAAGCACAAACCCACCGGTCCCGCTCCGAATATTACAAGTGTCTTGTTGGCTTCCATCCCAAAACGTTTGATTGCGCTTAATACTTCACGGAAGGTTACTATCATGGAGGCACTGACAGGATTTATTTCCTTCGGAACTATCTGTTGTGCATAATAGCCTTCTGAGAATTCCGGCGTACCGGGACCTTTTCCGTCCTCTGTCATGGCCTTCCAGTCACTTGTAACCGCATATTCGGAGAAAGCACCCCAGCCGGAATAGTATTGATCGGTTTTTCCTTCAAGAAATGGCAGCAGGACGATATCACCTTTTTTAAAGTATTTTACTTTACTCCCCAGCTCAATGACCTCACCCACACCCTCATGTCCCAGTACGGCAGGATATGTATCAAATCCCTTGAAGGTGCCATGGATCAATTTTGTATCCGTACCGTTGCAAACGCCGCAGCTCAGCACCCTGACCAGCATTTGATATTCGTTGTAACCAGGTTTCGAAACCTCTACTACAGATAATTGTCCCTTATCATCTACAACCAAACTTTTCATTTTTGTCCTCCCGATTAAAAAAATTGACTCTATAGCGATTAAATTACAGTTATTTAGTATGCCTCTATTTAGAAATTGACATTCTGTCGAATTAAGAAATAATCAAGCTAAGTAATTTTGACATAAAGTATTTTTGTTATAATGTAATTACATTATAACCTGAATTTTACCTTAGCGCAAGACTTTTTTTATAACAGGAAAAAGTGATGTGGGCATAAAATTAACTAGTTCCGCCAGAAATACTCTTCCAGGAATCTGATATCCTGATGAAAACCAAAAACCCGCTGAATCAAAATGATCCGGCGGGTTTTCTATTGATAATTATATTTTCTCTGTTAAGCCGTTGTTCCGGCCTTTATAATTCTTACTCCGCAGTGTACGGAAGCAAAGCAATATGTCTTGCTCTCTTCACGGCAACTGTCAGCTGACGCTGGTGCTTGGCACAGTTTCCTGATATTCTTCTGGGAAGAATCTTACCTCTTTCAGAAACATACTTTCTGATCTTGGCAACATCTTTGTAATCTA
>JAEVZU010000235.1 GCA_023392075.1 Bacillota bacterium
CAGACCGATTTCAATACTGTAGAAAAAATGCTGGCTGAAACCAATGACGGCGTCGGATGTATTGTAAGGCGCGGTTCACCGCCCCTGGGAGGAATACATGACATCAGAGCAAGCTTGAAAAGACTTGATCTGGGAGGAACACTGAACCCGGGCGAACTGCTGAGAGTCGGGGGAATACTCCGCTCTGCCAGAAGGCTTAAGGGCTATGTAAATGACAGACTTGACGAAAGCAGGGAAAGCATCGTCAATGAGTTGATTTCCTGTCTTGAAGCCAATCAAAGGCTGGAACAGAAAATAGATATGTGCATTATCAGTGAAGAGGAAATCGCTGATAATGCAAGTCCCGCACTCAATACCATCAGGCGGCAGATAAAGGATCAGCAGGCTTCCATAAAGGACAAGCTGAATGATCTGATCCGTTCATCAAAATACCAGAAGTACATTCAGGAATCTGTTGTTACCATGAGAGGGGACAGATATGTTATTCCCGTCAAGCAGGAGCACAAGAACGACATTCCGGGTCTGGTGCACGACTCTTCCTCAAGCGGAGCCACTCTGTTTATTGAGCCCATGGGTGTTGTTGAGGCCAATAACGCCATCAAGCAGTTAAAAATAAAGGAAATGGCTGAGATAGAGAGAATCCTTGCCGAATTATCCCAGGATGCCTCATTAATATTACCGCAGTTGAATGCCAACATGAGTATTATGGCCAGACTGGACTTTATTTTTGCCAAAGCAAAGCTTGCAACTGATCTGAATTGCATTTGTCCCGGAATAAACCAGTCCGGGAAAATTATTATTAAAAAGGGAAGACATCCCCTGCTTGATCACAAAACGGTGGTCCCTATAGACTTCTGGATCGGGGATAAATTCAGTTCGCTTATTGTAACCGGCCCTAACACCGGAGGTAAGACCGTATCCCTTAAAACTGTGGGATTGTTTACACTGATGATGCAAAGCGGTTTGCTGGTGCCTGCCAATGAAGGGACTGAAATGAGTGTATTTGAAAGAGTTTATGCCGATATAGGAGATGAGCAGAGTATTGAGCAAAGCCTGAGTACTTTCTCCTCACATATGAAAAATATTGTTGATATTCTTAAGAATGTCAACGGCAGATCGCTGGTAATGTTTGACGAGCTTGGCGCAGGAACAGATCCCACCGAAGGAGCCGCACTTGCAATGTCAATCCTGGAGTGTCTCCATCAAATGGGCGCTACTACACTTGCCACAACGCACTACGCAGAATTGAAGGTTTATGCCATTTCAACGGCCGGGGTTGAAAATGCCTCCTGCGAATTCGATGTTGAAACCTTGAGACCAACCTATAAGCTGCTGATTGGTGTTCCCGGAAAAAGTAATGCTTTTGCCATATCAAAAAGACTGGGGCTGACCGACGATATTATTGAGCGGTCAAAGGAATTCCTCTCCCAGGAGGACATCCATTTTGAAGATATTCTGTTAAGCATAGAAAAGAACCGCAGTGAAGCCGAAAAGGAAAAAATGAGGGCTGAGAGCTACAGGCTTGAAGCTGAAAGGCTTAAGAAGGATCTGGAGGAGCAGAAAAACAGGCTGGCGGCACAGAAGGAAAGTGAGCTCCGGAAGGCAAAGGAAGAGGCAAGACGTATTCTTGTGGATTCAAAACGGCAGGCCGAGGAGCTTGTGTCCGAGATGAAGCGGCTGGCCAGGGAGCAGGAGGAGGCCGAGGTGAGAAGACAAACCGAAGAGCTTCGCCAAAAACTGAATAAGAGTATCAGCAGTCTGGATGATTCCCTTGTAGAATCCATAATGCCTAAAAAGGGTCTGGTCAAGCCGCCAAAGAATCTAAAGCCCGGAGATTCGGTGCTGATAGTTAATTTAAACCAGAAAGGAACAGTGATCTCAACACCTGACAAGAACGGAGAGTGCCAGGTGCAGGCTGGAATAATAAAACTGAATGTCCATATATCCAACCTGAAGCTGGTGGATGAACAGAAACAGCAGCTTCAAAGGACCGGTATGGGCAGGATCGGTGTTTCAAAGGCTCGGAATATGTCCTCGGAAATCGATTTGCGGGGAATGCTGCTGGATGAGGCAATTGATGCGGTTGACAAGTACCTTGACGATGCAAGCATAGCGGGATTGGGAGAAGTCACACTGATTCACGGCAAAGGAACAGGTGCATTGAGAGCCGGGCTGCAGCAGCATTTGAAGCACAATCCGCATATAAAAAGCTTCAGATTGGGAAAACTGGGTGAAGGAGAAAGCGGTGTTACCGTTGTCGAAATAAAGTAGAGTATTCATTATGCTATATAAAGGGCCCCTATTAATTAGAATTTCCGTTAAATATGTACGGTTGACATTTTGGATTCATTAAATTAGAATTAGTAGGGGTTTTTTCGTAATGGAATTATACTGAATAGATTGAACGATATTATTAGAAACAATTTTTGGTTACTTTCTATTTGGATATTTATATATTTAATCATTTTAAAGCTTATGAAGGAGAATTTTTGTGGATATCAGACAGGATATAAGAAATATTGCAATAATAGCTCACGTTGACCACGGCAAAACAACACTTGTTGATGCCATGCTCAGACAGAGCGGTATATTCAGAGAGAATGAGGCCATAGCCGAAAGAGTAATGGACTCCAATGACCTGGAAAAGGAAAGGGGTATTACTATCCTTGCAAAAAATACCGCTGTCAACTACAACGGTATCAAGATCAACATTGTTGATACACCAGGCCATGCCGATTTCGGCGGTGAAGTTGAACGTGTTCTCAAAATGGTGGACGGAGTTCTTTTACTGGTAGATGCCTTTGAAGGCTCCATGCCTCAGACCAGATTTGTTTTGAAAAAGGCCCTTTCACTGAATTTGAAGCCCATAGTTGTTGTTAATAAGATTGACAGACCGGAAGCCAGGCCCGATGAAGTTGTCGATGAAATAATTGAATTATTTATTGAACTGGGTGCTGATGACGATCAGCTGGAATTTCCGGTGGTTTATGCCTCCTCAAGAGAAGGTTTTGCAGTATGTGACCTGGGAGGAGAGCGGATAGATTTAAAGCCTTTATTTGATATGATTGTTGACAAGGTTCCGGCACCAAAGGGTGATTCCTCGGGAACACTTCAATTGCTGGTATCCAATATTGACTACGATGAATATGTGGGAAGAATAGCCATAGGAAGAGTGGAAAGAGGATCCATAAAACTTGGACAGCAGGCAATTATATGCAAAAAGGAAGGCGATCTCTTCAACGCAAGGATAACCAAGCTGTACTGTTATGAAGGACTTAAGCGCATAGATACCAATGAGGCTGGAATAGGCGAGATTGTTGCGGTTTCCGGTGTCGGTGACGTAACCATTGGGGATACAATTTGTGAGGTTGGGGCGGCGGATCCCCTGCCCTTTGTTGCAATTGATGAACCTACCCTATCCATGACCTTCAGTGTAAATAACAGTCCGTTCGCCGGAAGAGAAGGAACTTTTGTCACATCAAGACACCTGAGGGACAGACTTTTTAAGGAATTGGAAACAAACGTAAGCCTGAGAGTTGAAGAAACGGATTCTGCCGACTCCTTCAAGGTTTCAGGAAGAGGAGAACTTCATCTTTCAATATTAATAGAAACTATGAGAAGGCAGGGATATGAATTCAATGTTTCAAAGCCTACAGTTATAAATAAGGAAGTTGACGGAGTAGTAATGGAACCCATCGAGTACCTGATGATTGACGTACCTGAGGAATACATGGGCGTTGTAATGGAAAAACTGGGTACAAGAAAATCTGAAATGGTAAATATGACTTCTGCCAACCAGGGCTATATGAGACTGGAATTCAAAATACCGGCCAGAGGCCTGATAGGTTATAGATCGGAACTCATGACAGATACAAAGGGAAATGGAATAATGAATCACGTATTCCACAGCTATGAGCCATACAAGGGTGATATAGCCACCAGACAAAGGGGTTCACTTGTTGCCTGGGAGGACGGAGAAGCGGTTACCTACGGTCTTTACAATGCCCAGGAAAGAGGGACACTGTTCATCACTCCCGGAACCAAGGTTTACGAGGGTATGATAGTGGGAGAAAATGCAAGGTATGACGATCTGGTGGTTAATGTCTGCAAAAAGAAGCATGTTACAAACATGAGAGCCTCAGGTTCGGATGAAGCGCTGCGTTTGACTCCTCCAACAGTACTGAGTCTGGAACAGGCACTTGAATTTATTGCAGAGGATGAACTGGTTGAAATGACGCCAAAGAATATACGTTTAAGAAAGAAGATTCTTGATAGCGAAATGAGAGCAAAAGACAGAAGTAAAAAATAAATTCCTGATTTGAAATTACCGATGTAAGCAGTCGCTTGCATCGGTAATTTTTCATAGGTGTCAGACATTTGCCGGAAAGGGAGAGTATAATTTCCTGTAGACCACTAATTCTGGACAAATACTAAAAAAGATATTATAGTATTTATTGTAGATGTACCGGAACAAGGGGCATTATGTTTTTTGGATCATTAGAATGGAGTCACGTATTAATGAGTAGAAAATTAAAAGTTGCAGGACTTGGTATTTTATCAATAATTATCGGAATAATTTTATCTGTTCCCAATATCATGAACTATGTAAGAACCATACTTAAAGGCTATGAGGCTCAATACGGAGCACTTAACGCTTTTCTTACGATTCTTGGACTTGTCATGGTGTTTTTCGGAATATTTGTTATCTGTGCAGGTCTTAAACGGCTGGCATTTGTACTTGCCAGCATACTGATATTTTTGTTTATTTTTTCGGTGGGAGCTATTTATTCCTATAAAAGTACAGTGGAGTCTTCCAAAGACAATGTGGTGAAGGAAACTGTAAAGATTCCGGCTGATTCAAAGGGGGCAATATTTGTAGACATACCTATGGGTTCGGATACAAATGACATTGCTGAAATTCTCGGCGGTGAAGGAATTATAAATAAACCTCAGATATTCAAGCTGGTTTCAAAGCTGAATGGCTATGACGGCAGATACCAGGCAGGTACGCATGTATTGACAAAAGGGCTCGAACTGGACACAATCATGAATATTCTCATCGGCAAGCCCGAAAGTGTCAAGATTACAATTCCCGAAGGCCTGACTTACAAGCAGATTGTTAAGACCTTTGTTAAAAAGGGCCTGGCGATAGAGGACAAATTTGATTCTGCCATGAAATACGAGAAATATGACTTCGACTTTGTCAAGCAGATAAGCAATGCAAATAACCGTGAGTTTATGCTGGAGGGTTATTTATTTCCAGATACATATGAGTTTGCAATGAATGCCAGTGAAAAAACCATAATATCGGTTATGCTTCAAAACTTCAACAATAAATTGACAAAGGAACATTATAAGCGGGCAAAAGAGCTTGGAATGACAATGGATCAGATCATTACCCTTGCATCAATTATTGAAAGAGAAGCAAATACAAGTAATGACAGGCGTATGGTTTCCGCTGTTTTCCATAAAAGATTAAAGGATGCTCAATATAGTAAATTGCAGTCTTGTGCAACTATTCAGTATATATTCCTTAATACAGAAGGAAAAGTACATGAAAAGCTGACATATGAGGACACTACCATTAACGATCCTTACAATACTTATATTCATCCGGGGCTGCCGCCTGGACCTATTTGTTCTCCGGGTATGGATTCAATAAATGCGGCATTGTATCCTGATGAAGATACCGATTATATGTTCTTTATCGCCAAGGGTGACGGGACGACCAAGTTTACAAAGAATTATGCCGAACATTTGAAGGCCATGAAAGAATACGGCCTGGCAAAATAAAAACTGGGGTGGCTAAGCCACCCCAGTTTTTATAGTTAAGACTTAACAGGATAAAAAGGACAATTGACATGATAAACTATGAATATATAAATGAGTACATCAGAGCAACAATAAAGCCCAATACAGGATTGCTGGCCGAGCTGGAGGAGTATGCCGTACGGAACCATGTTCCCATTATACAGCCTGAGGTGGCTGCAATGATGAAAGTGCTTGGAAATCTGCACCGGCCGGGAAGAATCCTTGAGGTGGGTACTGCGATCGGATATTCATCAATACTGTTTTCAGGTTTTCTTAAACCGGGCGGAATTATTGATACCATTGAAAGAAATGACGGAATGATTGAGCTTGCCAGGAAAAACATAAAAACCGCAGGTCTTCAGGATACTATCAATGTTATTGCAGGTGATGCCATCGAAGTATTGGACTGTCTGGACAAGCAGTATGATATGATTTTTTTGGACGCTGCCAAGGGCCAGTACAGTGAATTCCTTGAGCAAAGCAAGAGAATGCTTGTTTCAGGCGGATTGCTTGTATCTGACAATGTTCTTTACAAGGGTATGATAGCAGCTGATGAATTGGTTGTACGGCGAAAGAAAACAATTGTCACCCGCATGAGAAGCTTTCTGAAAAACCTCTGTCAGGATGAAAGCTTTGAAACCGGAATTATCCCAATTGGAGACGGTGTTGCATTGAGTTATAAGAAAAATGTAGAATAAATATTGGAGGAAACATGAAAAAGGTTGAGCTGTTAGCTCCTGCTGGGAATTTGGAAAAGCTTAAAATGGCAATATTATTCGGTGCCGATGCCGTTTACATCGGAGGGCAAAGGTTTGGCCTCAGGGCCTCGGCAGACAATTTTTCCCTTGAGGATATGAGGGAGGGACTTGATTTTGCGCATGAAAGAAACTGTAAGGTCTATGTAACTGTAAATATAATACCCCACAATCAAGACCTGGTGGGGCTGCCGGAATATATAAAGCAGCTGGACGAGCTTGGTGTTGATGCTCTGATTGTATCCGACCCCGGAATTTTTACTATTGTACGCAGGACTGCACCGGATATGGAAGTGCACATCAGTACACAGGCTAATAATACCAATTATATGAGTGCAAAATTCTGGCATGAATTGGGGGCCAGAAGAATAGTTGTCGCAAGAGAGCTGTCTTTTGATGAGATAAGGGAAATGGCTGCAATGACACCAAAGGATCTGGATATCGAGGCCTTTATACATGGTGCCATGTGCATATCCTATTCGGGTCGCTGCCTGCTCAGCAACTACATGACTGGAAGGGATTCAAACAGGGGAGCCTGCTCACATCCCTGCCGATGGAAGTACCATCTGGTTGAGGAAAAGCGTCCGGGAGAATATTATCCCGTATATGAGGATGAAAGAGGAACATATATATTCAATTCAAAGGATTTATGCATGATTGAATATATTCCCCAGTTGATAAAATCAGGAATATTCAGTTTTAAGATAGAAGGAAGGATGAAAAGCTCCTTTTATGTTGCTACGGTAGTAAGCGCATACAGAAAAGCCATTGATGCCTATATAGACGACTCTGAAAACTATAGCTTCGATCCCGAATGGCTGGCTGAACTTTCAAAGGCAAGCCACAGGGAATATACCACAGGCTTTTATTTCAACAAGACCACCGGAGCAGACCAGATATATAATACCAGCTCATATATCAGGGATTATGATTTTGTGGGAATGGTACTGGAATATGACAAAGAGACCGGTATTGCCAAAATCGAGCAAAGGAACAGAATGATAGTTGGGGATGAAATCGAGGTTGTGGTCCCCGGAAGGGATTATTTTGTCCAGATTATCGAAGCAATGAAAAACGATGAAGGAGAGAACATAAGGACAGCTCCCCATGCGCAGATGATTGTATACATGCCTATGAAGAAGGAGGTTGAACCGTATACGATTTTGAGGAGGAAATAGAGCTGATGATTTTTTTAAAAAAATAATTATAAGGGATATAAAGCTTAAAAATTTTATGAAAAAGTGCTATGCATAGTTATATAGAAAATAACTATGCATAGCGCTTTTTTTTACATAACACATAATCTTATTTAAATCCACAAAATATTTTAAATTGTTAACAAAAATTTAAAATATTTTGACTTTTAAAAAAATTATAGCAGTTGTCATAAAA
>JAEVZU010000236.1 GCA_023392075.1 Bacillota bacterium
AGACATTCAGCAGGTAAATCTGATGCCCGGCGACATAGTCTCAAGTCTGGTGTCGGGAAATGTTGATGCGGCGGTTACCTGGGAACCCTATGCCAGCATGACTCTTGCAAAGGGAGTTACAGATAAACTGGCTGACGGTGTGGGCTATAAAAAGGAAGTTGATGTCATTATTGCAAATAATCCGTTTTTACAGGAGCACCCTGATGTAACTGCCAGAATTCTGAAAGTGCTTGACAAGGCCGGAAAATGGGTTGCACAAAATCAGGAGGAGGCACTTAAGATAGTCGGCACCGATGCCGGAGTCGACCCAAGTGTTTTAGCACCCATGTTTTCAAAAGTGGTTGTGGATGATATAGGCTTGAATGCCGAAGATATTGATTCAATAAAGAAATCCCAGGAATTCTTGAGAAAATATCAGATTATCAAGAAGGATGTGGACGTGGATGCACTTATTGATACCCAATATTTAAAACTGGCAGGTATTCAGAATTAGGCTTTAAATGATTCCTCAAAAAATCACTACATTGGTTTCAGCCGTAAATAAATGTATAGAAATACCGCCTGAGCAGGGTGAATGTGTATTCATCCTGCCTGCGCTATTTAAGGGGTGGAATGTATATGAGTTTCAAAATGAACACTAAAATAAGCCGTTTTGATAAACGCCTGAATATTTTACTGATGTTTCTGACGCCTGTCCTGATAGTGGCAGCATGGCAAATAGCCAGTGAAAACGGTAAAATCAATGCTTCGGTGTTGCCTTCACCTTTTACCATAGGCGGAACACTGGCTGCCATGGCACAGAGCGGAGAATTGTTTCAGCATTTGAGCGTTAGCCTGCTCCGGGTAATAAAAGGATATCTGCTGGGATGCATACTGGGCATAATAGCAGGAACACTTATGGGTCTCATAAGAAAATTTGAAAGTGCCATGACTCTGGTTTTTGGAATAATCAGACCCATTCCAATAATTGCATGGGTTCCCATATTAATTCTCTGGATGGGGATTGACGAATCATCCAAAGTAACGGTGATAGCTTTCGGTACGTTTTTTCCTGTAATGCTTAATACTGTTTACGGTATCCAAAGCACCGACAAAAAATATCTCGAGGTGGCATATTCTTTAGAAAAAAGTCCTGCCAGGATCCTGCTTAGAGTTATTTTTCCATCTGCTCTTCCTGCCATATTTACAGGAATACGTATAGGTCTGGGAATAGCCTGGATGAGTGTTGTAGGCGCCGAGCTGATAGCTGCTTCCTCAGGCATAGGTTATCTTATATCGTATGCGGGACAGTTATCCCAGCCTGATGTGATGCTGGCAGGAGTTATTTCAATAGGAATTGTGGGACTGCTGCTTGATATACTGCTAAGGGCGGTTGAAAGGCTGGTTTTGAAATGGAATATAACAAGCAAGTAAATATTCACCGTCTGTACGTTATAAATATCAATCGGTAAAACGGAGGTTAACCTGATGACTGATGCAAATAAAGAAATTCTTGAAATAAAAAATTTGAATATTAATTTTACAATTGATTCGGGTATGCTTCAGGTTTTGAACAATATAAACCTTACCATTTCAAAAGGTGAATTCATATGTATTGTCGGAGCCAGCGGCTGCGGAAAAAGTACTCTGCTTCGTATAATCGGCGGCCTGGAGCAGAGCTATACGGGCAGTTGCCTGTTTAAGGGACAGGAAGTAAGAAAGCCGTCGGTAGACCGTGGCTTCGTGTTTCAGGAGTCAAGGCTCTTTCCATGGCTGACAGTTGAGAGAAATGTGGAATTCGGCCTGAGAGATGCTTCGGAAGAAAAACAAAATAATAATTCAAAAAGCAAAAGAAAAACGGTGCGGCAGCATCTGGAATTAGTTGGGCTTGAGAACTTCGGCAAGGCATATCCCAATCAGCTTTCGGGCGGAATGCAGCAGCGTGCCAGCATAGCCAGAGCATTGGTAAACAATCCCGACATGCTCCTGCTGGATGAACCCTTCGGTGCATTGGATGCTTTCACCAGGATAAATATGCAGCAGGAAATACTTAAAATCTGGCATAAGGAAAAGACCACAATGCTTCTGGTGACCCATGACATTGACGAGGCCGTTTATCTGGCCGACAGGGTTGTTCTGATGTCCCAGAGGCCCGGAACCATAAAGAGGATTGTCAAGAATGATGTTCCCAGGCCAAGAAACCGGAAAAATCCCGAGTATACAAAAATAAGGAATGAGATATTTGAAGAGTTCTTTTCAGAATTCGAGACCGATATTGAGTATTTTATTTAACCGGAGTAACAGGACTTTGTTTAAATTTTATTATTTTATAGCCGCTATATCGGCTCAAAGCCATTACATGTCAAAGCCATTACATGTCAAAGCCATTACATGGCTTAGGAGGTTAACATATGCTTAAATTTCCCAATGAGGGTTTGGATTTGAAGACAATTTATTCAAATATGGATGAACTCAAAATAAAAGATGGAAACTGGAAGGAAGGAAAGACCTGGAGTCTTGTATATTATGCAGGTGAAGGAATAACCAAAGTCGCCGAAGAGGCCTACTTGAAATTTTTTCATGCCAATGCCTTAAATCCTACGGTCTTCAAAAGTCTGCGCCAGTTTGAAAACCATATTCTGTCCATGGCTGCCGACCTGTTTCACGGCGGTGAGGAGACTGCCGGAAGTTTGACCAGCGGAGGCAGCGAAAGTATTCTTATGGCTGTTAAGACCTACAGGGATGAGGCCCGGGCTCTTCATCCGGAAATCAGGGAGCCCGAAATGATTTTACCTGTGTCGGCCCATGCTTCCTTTGAAAAAGCAGCTCATTATTTTGGTGTCAAAGCAGTGCATATACCGCTGACTGATGAGTATAAAGCTGATCTAAAGGCACTTGAGCAGGCAATCACACCCAATACAATACTTATAGTGGGGTCAGCTCCGGCGTATCCACAGGGGATTGTCGACCCAATAGCTCAAATGGGTCAGCTTGCACTTAAATATGGACTGAGGTTTCATGT
>JAEVZU010000287.1 GCA_023392075.1 Bacillota bacterium
GGGAAAGATTACAGCATAGGAGGAGAAGCTCTGGAAATCACCGTTCCTGAGGAATGGAGGGGCTGAGTCGCATAACTGGCTGTGGCCGCTGATGTGGTGCATGGCCAATTAACCTCCTTTATTCGCCACATTGCGATAAAGGATATAAGTTTTCATTACATTTTGTGGCCACAAATGTGGCTCATGGAGGTTAAAATGAATAACATGCATATTCTGTTTGCATCTTCCGAGGTATTCCCTTTCGCTAAAACCGGGGGACTTGGAGATGTTGCCGGCTCCCTTCCCAAAGCAATTTCAAAACTTGGTGCGGACATCAGAGTTGTAATGCCAAACTATAAAAGTATCCCCAAAGAATATAAGGACAATATGGAATTCATGGGCTATATTTTTGTAGATCTGTCCTGGAGACATCAATACTGCGGTATTTTAAAGCTGGTACACGAGACGGTTACCTATTATTTCCTCGATAATGAGTATTATTTCGGCAGGAATGAATTGTACGGCGACTATGATGAAGCCGAACAATTTACCTTTTTCAGCAAGGCTGTAATAGAAATGCTTCCCTTAATCGGTTTCAAGCCTGATATTATCCACTGCAATGACTGGCAGACCGGTATCGTAAGCCTTCTTCTGAAAGCAAATTATAAACAGCCTCACTTCAGCAAAATAAAAACAGTCTTTACCATCCACAATCTGAAATATCAGGGAATATTCCCGAAGAATGTGCTCTCTGATTTAATGAATGTCGACTGGCAATATTTTACTTCGGACGGGATTGAATATCATGACTGCGTTAACTATATGAAAGCCGGTCTGGTTTACTCGGATTCAATCAGTACCGTAAGCCCTACCTATGCTCAGGAAATTAAAACCGATTTTTACGGCGAGGGTTTAAAGGATATAGTGGTTAAACGTTCCAAAGACCTGTACGGGATCCTTAATGGTATTGATTATGATAAAAATGATCCCAAAACCGACGGCAGGATATACACTCACTACTCTGCCGACAATATTTCCTTAAAATATGACAACAAAAAGAAGCTCCAGGAGGAGTTGGGCTTACCTGTAAGACCTGAAGTACCTGTGCTTGGAATAATATCCAGATTGACGGCACAAAAAGGCTTTGACCTTATAGAATATGTACTTGAAGAGTTAATCCGGATGGATATCCAGCTTGTGCTGCTTGGAAAGGGTGACGAACACTACAAATATGTCTTTGAAAATGCGGCCTATTGGCACAAGGACAAGATTTCTGCAAATATAACCTTCAATGATATGCTTGCCCAACGGATTTATGCCGGATCAGACATGTTTTTGATGCCTTCTCTGTTCGAGCCCTGCGGGTTGGGTCAGATATTCAGCTTCCGGTATGGTTCTGTCCCAATAGTCCGCGAAACAGGCGGACTTAACGACACGGTTCTTTCATATAACGACGAAACCGGTGCCGGAAACGGTTTTACCTTCGCGGACTATAATGCACATGATATGTTAAATACCGTCAGAAGAGCAGTTAACTTTTATTATGACCGGAAGGATATCTGGAGACTGATCGTCGAAAGAGGCATGAGAGCAGACTTCAGCTGGAATAAGTCTGCAAAGGAATATATGAGGATGTATCAGGAGACACTGCATAAATGAAGAAAGCCGAAAAACGCCCCGCTTCAACATTTAAAATTGAAGCGGGGCATTATATATAATGTCTCAGTACTCAATACCTTTGCGTGATGTTATGCCTTTTTCATACGGATGCTTGACCGCCTTGATTTCCGAGACATAGTCTGCAGCTTCAACAAGTTCCTTGTGGGCATTTCTTCCCGTCATCACGAGCTCGACCTTTTCAGGTTTATTTTTAATAAAATCCAATATGGTTTCCCAAGGCAAAAAATTCAGTGATACAACCCCGAGAATTTCATCCAGAATAACGAGCTCATATTGGCCTGTCTGAACTATTGCTTTGACCTGTTCAAACATTTCAGCAGCTTCTCTGGCAGTATGTTCACGCTCCTCACTGGTCATCTCCCAGGAAAATTTCTTGCAGGTAAACCCGCGGATTACCTTAAAATCAGGCCCCAGCTTTTTTATCGACTCAAGTTCACCTGTATCCGTACTCTTCAGGAACTGCACCATGAGTACCTTCAGCCCGCTGCCGCAGGCTCTCACTCCAAGCCCCACGGCGGCTGTTGTCTTGCCCTTCCCCTCACCTGTATAAATGTGCACAAGCCCTGTCTTATTCATACATTGCCTCCTCTAATTAATATATATTGTTCAAACCAACGAGAGTGTATTTTTTATTTACCATTTATCAGTGCTTCAAGAAGTTCTCGCACTGTCTTTTTGAATACTGGATGTATGGCAGATGGATTTATTTCATTCAACGGTTCCAATACAAAAGCCCTCTCTTGCATCCTGGGATGAGGTATATTCAAGTGTTCTTCACTGATAATCTGATTACCATAAAGTAAAATATCCAAGTCAATGGTTCTTGGTCCCCAGCATATTACCCTCTCGCGTTTCAGCTCTTTTTCAATTAATCCGCAGATGTGTAAAAGCTCGGTTGCAGGCAAAACTGTTTTTATTTCTACAACTGCATTTAGAAAGTCCGGCTGCTCCAAATAGCCAACAGGCGCAGTATTATAAAAGGATGATACCGAAGTAACTTCAATCCCTTCTTTTTTACTCAGCAACTCAATTGAAGAATTTAACCGGGCTGCTCTGTCACCTATATTGGACCCAATCCCAATGTAAGCTGTCACTTCCTTTCCGGAGTCTCTCAAATTAATCACCTCTTCTCCGTTCAAGCTCAACAGCGGCATATTTCAGGTGATATCCCATAGGAGCCCAAGGTTTTTTTAGCAATATCTTAATAGATAATGCATTTGGAAGACAGTTAAAAATATCATTTATTACTTTTAATGCTGCAGTCTCTATCAAATCGTATTTTTGGGTATTTAAAGCCTTTTGGACCACCTCGCATACTTCGGCATAATTTATTGTTGCATTCAGGTCACCGCTGACTGCTGCTGCGTTCAGGTCAGCGCTTATTTGAAGCGATACGATGAAAATCTGCCCAAGCTTCTTTTCTTCTTCTGCAACCCCATGATATGCGTATATTTCCAAATCTTCAATAATTATTTTATCCATTTCTACCTCACCATGCTATCCATCATCTTAGCTACTCTGGAATTTTGCAAGACATCATGTACTCTGACAATGTCAATTCCCTTTGTAATACCCATTGAAGTTGTAGCCAGTGTTCCCTCAAGCCTGTCGTCGACTTCCAGATTAAGCACCTTACCTATAAAGGATTTCCTTGAAGTACCCAATAAAACAGGATAGCCAAGTTTTTTAAAATCCTCCAGGTGTCTCATAACAATTATATTTTGCTCCCAGGTCTTTGCAAAACCTCCCATACCAGGATCAATAATTATATTTTCATCAGATATGTTGGCCTTTTTAGCTATTGAAATACTTTCTTCCAACTCAAGCAAAATTTTACCTATCAGATCCTCCCCATAATCAGTTCCTCCGGTCCTGTTGTGCATGATGCAAACCGGTACATTATAAGCAGCTATCACAGCCGCCATATCCGGATCATATTTTAGTCCCCATATGTCATTAACCATGCTTGCTCCTGCTTTAATTGCAAGCTCTGCAGTTTCAGCCCTGTATGTATCTACTGAAACAGGTATCCTTATTACTTGTGAAAGGCTTTTTATAATAGGTATCACCCTGTTAATCTCAGTTTCTGCGTCAACAGGCACAGCCCCCGGTTTCGTGGTTTCTCCGCCTACATCAATAATGTCGGCCCCTTCATTGTACATACGAATTGCCTGATTGACTGCGGCATCCTGGCTGACGTAACTGCCCCCGTCTGAAAATGAATCCGGAGTTACGTTCAGAATACCCATTATATATGTTTTTTTGCCCCATTCCCAGATAGTTTCCGATATTTTCATGAATCGCTGTTCCATATTTACCTCCATGTGACTTTTGTGCATTCGTGGAGCATATCCTTGTAAATCCCAACCAGTGGCCTGTAATATATAAAACTTATATTGTCCGGTGAGGAGAATTTTCTCAGGGATCAGGCAGAGTAAGGCGAAATAAGCGCTTTATTCCAACTGACGCCAACGCAGTCCTTGGGAATTTAACCGTAGTCAGTGTATGAATTTTGATGTTTCAGACCATTAGTACAATAATTCAGGGTGATGACCATCGGAATACCAGTTGCATTCATTGACCATAACGCAATATACGCAAGGTCTGCATGATTTATCACCGTCATATATTACCTCACTCAGTGGTGATTTTCCTCTTCCTTTGATACGGTGACTGGCTATTGCTTCCATAATCATCTCAATATCCCGTCTGTCAATATCCAAATCTTCAAGAATTTTTTTCGCAAGTTTTGCTCCCTCTTCAGCGTGGTCCGACTTATCCTTATACTGTTTCCATCTCCCGATATCATGCAGCAGCGCAGTTACATATATAAGCTCCTTGCTTAAGCCAAAATTTTTTTCAAGTGAAATAATATAAGCCACTCTTGCCACATCAACAGCATGCTGCAAATCATGGCGACAAAATTTCCGTTTTTTTTCCGCGGCTCCGTTTAACTGTATATAGTTTATGAAATCAGGATGCATCAGCACCTTTTTTACAATTTCCATGAAATAGTCACCTGTATCATTTATTTTAAAAGCAGCATTAATCTGCTGACCAAACTGCTGTCGGTATTAAATTTCCCGCGTAAAGTGGTAGTTGCTGTTAATGCCCCGGTATTTTTTATACCGCGAGTGGTCATACAGGCATGCTTTCCTTCTATAATAACGGCAATATCCTCCGAGCCGGTTATTTTCTGCATTATCTCTGCTATATCAGAGCCAATCCGTTCCTGCAGCTGAAGTCTCTTTCCAACCATATCCGCAATTCTGGCTATCTTGCTCAAACCCAGAATTTTTCCGTCTGGTATATAGGCTATGGCCGCCTTCATATTATACATCAATGCTAAATGGTGCTCACAATAACTGAAGATATCTATATCCTTTACTAATACTATTTCCTTATTGTCCTTAGGTATAATTAAATCATCTTCAAAGGTTTTGTTGAACATATCAGCTATATCGTCATTTGAGTAACCTATACCTTCAAAAATTTCCTCGTACATATGCGCAACACGCAAGGGAGTGTCCTTCAGGCCTTCACGGTCAGGGTTTTCGCCTATGGCCGTTAAGATACCCCGTATATGCTCTTGAACTTTTTTTACATCTACCGCCATCTGGTATATCGCCTTTCCGGCTTACAAAATTTCATCATATAGTATAAACGTCTTACCGTAAGCCTGTTAAGACGTTTAGGAAATTAATTATCTGCTATTTTACAAGCTGAACAAACCTTGATGCAAATACCGCACACAGACCCGCGGCCTATGTTTTTGAAATTCCGATTCATATATTCCGAGCAGGCCTTGGCATCTACAATATGTTCTCTCTCAACACCCATACTCCATTCATTTCCTGTCAAAGCTATGGCCGGGCAGGCTTGTACACATTTATTACAGGCAGAACACTTACTTTTCATAGGTTCATTTTCATTGATGAACTCCATATCGGTAAGTACAGTCCCCAATCTTACGCGGGGTCCGTATTCCTTGTGGATGAACAGCCCGTTCTTGCCTATCCATCCCAGGCCGGCATGTACTGCCCCGGTTTTATGAGGAATAACACCGCTGAACGGAACCGGTGCGGTAGGAATGCTTTGAGATGCGGCAATAGAGTAGCCGCTATGGCCTTTATTGCTCAACAATAAAACCAACCTTAATGAAATCTGATCTATCAGGGCATTAACCGAACGGTAATGATTAAAATAAGTAAAGGTAGGCTTATCCTCAATTTCGTTTATTATTGCATCCGATAACCTTATTCCGAAAGTTATGGCATAGGGATATTTCTTCAGATACTGCGGAAGATACTCTTTAATATTGGAAAACCCTGCAAAAGTGCCCCCCATGCTGTTTATCAGTGCCTGTAATTCCTGAACTGATTCTGTGTTCACAAAAACCTCCGATATATGTTTTACCGGTAAATTGACCGGTAAAACGAGCTGTCCGGTAATATGTTGCGGCATATGACTTACTATGTTATAATAAATAAACATTTTTATGCAGCAAATATATTATAACATAAAGTTTTGCACTATAGATTTGCTAATTTTTTATTATCAAGGAGGTTTTATGAATTCGGCAGAGAGCAACAGAGAACTGGCTGAAAACAAACTCATACTACTTTATATTATAAATAATATTGAAGCTCCGGTTTCAAATCTTCTTATAACAAAAATAATACTTGAAAATAAATTAATGAATTATATTTTTTTGCAGCAATATCTCGATGAACTTTGCGACGGCAAGTTTTTAGAAAAATTGGATGTGGACGAAAAAAAATCCTACAGGATTTCACCTGCAGGCAAACAGGGCCTGGACTATTTTATTTCTCTCATACCAGCCGGAACCAAGTCGCGTATAGATGAGGCACTTTTGGACTACAGAAAACGGATAAAGAATGAAACCAGTATTGTAGCTGATTTTGTCGCAGTAAACGAAAACGAGTATATTACAAATTTAAAAATCTGCGAAGGAAGTTTTACTTACATCGATCTTAAATTAACCGTCGGCAGCAGAAATGATGCCAGGAAGATATGCAATAACTGGGCCGTAAATTCTGAAAAGCTGTATAAAAAGATTATGGCTGATTTAAATGAAGATTAATGCACACAAACAGACATAAAAAGAGCAATACTTCCGAGAAGTATTGCTCTTTTTATGCCATTTTCAGTCCATGTTTCAAACCTCTTACAAAACATTCTCTTATTAACAGTTCCAGTTGATAACTTATAATGTCAACTCTAAGACCGGCTATCTTTTTTTTCCCATAGTCATCTTTTACGTCTTCAAGATATATTTTGCAAAGTTTCAGAAATTCATATGTTTTTTCCACTCTTTGAAGAAGGGCTTTGTCATTTATTTTTTTGATATCCTCAATATTCAGATATTCATATTTGTAATTATTTAAATCAGTTCCTTCTTGCATGACTTACCTCCGGAAATATATTTATTGAAGTACTTATATTATATTCATATAAAAAGCACTTCATTCCCAGATTATGTAGGTTATTGTAAATTTGCTCCTACTTTTGTTAAGGTAATTCTATTACAGGTGTTTTTACAGACTCCCTGTACAGAACAAATTTATTTCCTATAACCTGAACCAACTCAGCTTCAGTAGCTTCAGCCAGTTCTTCGGCAACAGTCCTGCTGTCGCACTCGGCATTTCTAAGCACAGTGGCTTTTATAAGCTCTCTTGCTTCAAGGGCATCTGAAAATTGCTTTATCATGTTGTCATTAATTCCACCCTTCCCGACCTGAAAAATAGGCTGAAGGTTGTTAGCCAATGCTCTTAAGTAGCTTCTTTGTTTTCCTGTTAACATATGAACCTCCATGAGCCACGTTTGTGGCCGCAAAATGTTATGTAATTTATTTTCCTTTATCGCAATGCGGCAAATAAAGGAGGTTAATCGGCCATGTGCTCTTTCAAAGTATTGGAAAATACTTTCAATCTTTCGTACGGCCATTATTTGTAATGAATTTGTTTACTCCAGTATCCGCTATAAGGCGAATAAAGAAATATTTTTCAACACACTTATCTCGTATAATCAAATTCAGTATCCAATATACGTACAGTGTCTCCCTCTTCTATTCCCATAGCCTCAAGAGCATCAATAACACCTTTCTTTCTTAAAGCTCTCTGGAAATACTGCAGGGATTCATAATTGCTCATGTTTGTAGAACCCAAAACCTTACGGACCCAGTTGCCTTCCACAACATAAACGCCGTCGTCAATACGGATCTCGAAAGGTTTTTCTTCGCCTGCCGTGTATACCACCTCTTCCTCCTTGCTTTCATTAAGGAGTATGGTATCCGGAAGGGTGCTCAATGTATCTGAAACATAATACATAAGTTCCTTTAGACCCTTATTGGTAGCCGCCGATATTCCAAACACCTTATAGCCTCTGCCCTCAAGCTCCTTTTTAAAGGCTTCGTAATTTTCTTGCGAGCCGGGTATGTCCATTTTGTTTGCAGCAACAATCTGAGGTCTTGAAGCAAGCACAGCATTATATTTTTCAAGCTCTGCATTTATTTTGTCGAAATCCTCAATGGCATCACGGCCTTCAATACCTGAAACATCAACAACATGCACAAGCAGTTTTGTTCTTTCAACATGTCTTAAAAACTCATGTCCCAGGCCGACACCTTCATGGGCTCCCTCTATAAGTCCGGGTATATCCGCTATAACAAAGCTTTTCCCCTGTTCTATCTGTACTACTCCAAGATTGGGGACTAATGTAGTGAAGTGATAATTTGCTATCTTGGGCTTGGCAGCAGAAACCATTGACAGTATCGTAGATTTGCCAACATTGGGGAAACCCAGCAAACCCACATCGGCAATCATTTTCATTTCCAGAATCAAATTTCGCTCTTCTCCGAGGTCACCGCTCTTAGCGAAATTAGGCACCTGTCTGGTTGGCGTGGCAAAATGCTGGTTACCCTTTCCGCCTCTGCCTCCCCTGGCTATTATATATGTCTGACCCGGCTTTATCAGGTCAACCAGTATCATCTCCGTCACTTCATCCTTGACCATTGTCCCCAGAGGAACCTTTATTATCATATCTTCACCGTTTTTACCCGAACAGTTGGATGGACCTCCATCCTGTCCCGGCTCAGCTTTGAAATGCTTCTTGTATCTGAAGTCGATGAGTGTATTTAATCCTTCATCCACCTGAAAGATAACATCTCCGCCTTTACCGCCGTCCCCGCCATCCGGTCCTCCGGCTGCTATGTACTTTTCACGATGGAAGGATACCATTCCATTACCGCCATTACCGGCTTTAACATATATTTTAGCACTATCGATAAACATATTAACCTCCTAAGCCATGTTATGGCTTTGAGCCGCATTGCGGCCACAAAATGTAATGAAAATTTACCTATCCCCTTTATTCCAATGTGGCGAATAAAGGAGGTTAATTGGCCATGTGCGCTTTCAAAGTATTGTTAAATACTTTGAATATTTCGCACGGCCACAAATTCACAGGTATAAACCAAGCATGATCAACCGCAATTTCTAAATTTATTATACCCAAGTATCGGAATATTTAAAATATTAACTTGGCGGCATAAGTCCGTTAACGTTAAAAAACACAAATAAAAAAGTAGAAAATGCATATCACATTTCCTACTTTAATAATTTTAATGCGATAAAATTATTACTCGGCAACAATCATAACCTGCTTCTTATCTCTGCCAAGTCTTGCGAACTTAACCTTTCCATCCTTAAGTGCAAACAAGGTATCATCAGAACCTATTCCTACGTTTACGCCAGGATGAATCTTTGTACCTCTTTGACGAACAAGAATGTTACCGGCTAAAACGAACTGACCGT
>JAEVZU010000105.1 GCA_023392075.1 Bacillota bacterium
TATACATTTGCTTGAGGACTACAAAGCCATACATCCGTATATATTGGATTATTATAAACTAAAAGGTCCAGAGTTGTTCATTGAATATATGAAGAATAATTCTCTGCTTTTTTCATTTGAAAATCTTTCTCCGAAGTCCGTATGGATTAATAGCACTGCTGCTGATAAAGTATTAAAATCACAGCTTGGGCTATTTTTATATCCTGGTGTAGACGGAAATAATCATCCGATTGGTTTTGCTGGAGAATTTATATCAATTACCAACTCGTGTAAAAACAAAAAGGACGCATATCAATTCGTAAAGCTACTTTTATCAGAAAAATTTCAAGCCGATGAGGAAAATCTCTCAATTCCTGTAAATAGACAAGCTTATGAAACTGTTTTGAATAGATATCGTGGAGATGAGGGGAATAATAGATTAATATATAATTATGCAGATGCAGATAAACCTCAATATACTTCTATTCCTTTATCCGATGATATCATTAAAAGTATGAACAAATTTATTAATAATATGTATAGTTGTTACTATATTGATGCCAACATATTGTATATAGTAAATGAACAAGTTGAATCATTTATTTTGGGAAAGCAAACATCAGCACAGGCTGCAAATGCAATACAAAATAGAGTAAGCATATATTTAAATGAATAGTATGTTAATCGCCTAATTTTCTATTTTTGCAGGTGAAGGGAATTTATTTTACTGTTTTAGCCGTTTACCGGAGAAAAATAATTTGTCGCTCTACACTTAGCCAGGAAATGTAAAATCAAAACATAATAATATTTAATTATACATAACAGGGACATGGTGGTTGACACTCAATATTTTTTTATTTATACTTACATTAAATACCATTTACTTTAAAAATAAACGCGATTTTATAATGTGGGGTACAAAATGTCATTGACAGCTGAAAATCGTTTTATTTATAAGAGAATACTTGTATTTTTAAAACCTTATTTAAAAAAAATCAGTATAATATTTGTCTGTATTATTGTTTCTACCTGTATTAATATGCTTTTACCGTTACTTAGTAAGCAGATTATGGATAATGGGCTTCTTGTCAAAAACTTTGGCATCGTAGTTAAATTTTCCTTACTTACTTTAGCAATTGTTTTAATTGATCAGGCAATTGGTTTACTTGAGACAAAGTATTTTTCATATGTAAACTCTGTGTTCCAATATTCTCTTTTAAAGACAGCATTTAAGCATTTACAAAGACTTAAACTTCAGTATTTTAACAATACAAATTTCTCTGAAATTATGATTAATGTCGGAATGGATGTCGGTCACATATCAAGAATATGTGACAAGGGGACCTTTATTATATTATCGCAGATATTCAGGATTGTTGGGGGATTGATTGGACTCCTGATAATTGACTGGAAGCTGACATTGGTTGTATTATTTGTTGCTCCCATAAGATATTTTACAGTAAAGCTATTGGCAAAAAAACGAAAAGCAATGTTTAATGAATTTATGGAGGATAACTGTGATTTTGCATCGTGGTATGGTGATGCAATAAGCGGAATGAAAGAAATCAAGCTTTGGGGAATTGGCAGGATAAAAACAGGTGAGTTCGTAAAAAAACAAAGAAATATCGTTAAAATTAATATTAAAATGGCATTTTTGGATAAAATCAATGAATACTCAGAAAGCTTAGTTTTTCATGGTATTAATTGTGTTTTGTATATTCTTGGAGCATATATAACGTTTAGAAATGGCCTTACAATCGGAGGCCTATTTGCATTTCTGACATATAGTGCTTATGTTATAGGACCTATTTCTGCAATATTAAATATAGGATATAATTTCTCAAATGTAATCCCTTCCGCAAAAAGATTTTTTGAATTTCTTGATATGGAAACAGAGGTTGATGCAAGACAGAATAATCTTATAAGATTAGCCTATAATGAGGTCCATGGAAATATCACTTTTGAAAATGTAAGCTTTTCATATAAGGACGGAGAAAAAATTCTCAATAAGATCAATCTTAAAATAAATTCCAGAGAAAAAATTGCTATTGTCGGGGCAAACGGTTCTGGAAAGAGTACGTTTATCAATCTGCTGTTAAGGTTTTATTTGCCGCAGGAAGGAAAAATACTAATTGACGGGATTAATATAAATGATATCAGGCTAAGAGATTATAGAAGCATAATATCTGTAGTAAGTCAGGATTTATACCTTTTTAACACAACTATAGAAAACAATATATCGGTTTGTTCAAAGACCGATTACTCAACAATTAACAAGGCAGCTACTAAAAGCGGTGCATATGATTTTATAAAAGAAATGCCCTTAAAATATAAAAGTGAAGTAGGCAGAAACGGTGCAAAGCTATCCGGAGGGCAACGGCAAAAAATTGCAATGGCGAGGGCGTTTGCACGAAAGTCAAAAATACTTATTCTTGATGAAGCTACTGCAAATTATGATATGGAATCAGAAGCATATGTAAATCAAATGCTGACTACTGATTTTAAAGACAGTACAGTTTTAGTGATAAGCCATAAGCCTGATATTCTAAGAAAGGTGGATAAGATTTGGGTTGTGGATAGCGGAAACATTAAGGAATATAGCAGCTTTAGCGATTTAAAGAATAATTGTAACGTTTATAAAGATTTTTTAGTAGAGGAGAAGAAAGTTGGATAAGTTTTTTAAATGTCAAATAGTTTTGTTCCTATAATCCATGGATTTTTGTTGGGATACAAAATAATGGGTAAAAGAAGTCGCGAGCTTTTATGCCAAAAAACAAAGATGAGGGGGTGAAAAAATGGATAAAAAACTAGGCAAAAAATTACATAATATGCTGGAAACTATAGAGGCATATTGTAACTGTTCATGTGGTTGTACTTGCTCAGGTTGTTCTTGTGACTGTACTTGTTCCGATCCTGGCGGATTTTCTACTAGCCAATCTGGTCCTACTCGTACATCAAGCAGTACGTCTTCATCTGTTAACAGCAGTACTAGTAATAGCAATGGAACGGTATTTTTTAGCGCACTATAATTAATATATAAAATTACAGCGGAATGATATATTCATTCCGCTGGTAATTTTGGTTATCGGTTTTATTGCCAGAATGTGCAATCAGGAATAACTAATAAAGGAGAACGGATTTATGCAGATTGAAAAATCATTTATTCACTGTTTTAGAACACCAGGGAGGTATTACATATATGATGTAAACAGGAATTCAATTATTGAAATTGGAAAGGTAGTTTATAAAATATTGTCTGATAAAACCAAAATGGAGAAAGTATCAGACAGTGAAGTGAATGATGATGTGAAAGATATTATTAAAAATATGATAGATAACGGGTTCCTTTCATCGAACAGAATAAAAGCAGTTGTGCATCCTGCTGATGAACTGCTTGAATACTACCTTGATAATAAGCTCAGAATGATTACGATTCAGCTTACACAGCAATGTAACTTAAGGTGCAAATATTGTGTTTATTCCGGAGATTATATCAATCGCACCCATTCCAGCAAAAGGATGAGTTTTGAAATAGCTAAAAAAGGTATTGATTTCTTAATTGGCCATTCAAAAGACTGTGACCATATCAGTGTAGGCTTTTATGGTGGCGAACCATTACTGGAATTCGAATTATTAAAGAAGTGCATTGAGTATACTGAGGAAAGAGTAGAAGGAAAAGATGTATTATTTACGTTAACTACCAATGCAACTTTGCTTAACAATGAGATAATAGAATACTTTCAGGAACATAAGGTATCTTTGATAATTAGTCTTGATGGCCCTAAGCAGGTGCATGATAAAAACCGGAGATTTGCATTTAATAACTGCGGTACATTTGATAAGGTAATTGGTAATCTAAAGGAGATAGAAAATGCATATCCAGAATACCTAAAAGATAAAATTAGTTTTAATGTGGTATTAGATAGAGAAAATGATTTCGGCTGCATTAATGATTTTTTTACAGATTACGAAATAATAAAAGACGCAAATATTCGTTCACAAACTATTGATGATAGGTATACCGATATGGAAATAAAGCATACGGCTGACTTTGATTCAAAGCTTAATTATGAATTATTTAAGATTTTACTGCATAAATTAGACAGACTAGATGAAAAGTATGTATCAAGGCTAATAAAGCAGTATGATGAAGGTGTCTTAAAAAGAACTTATAATAATCTGAGCATAAGAAATAAGTTACCAGATAAAGCTCATCACAGCGGTCCTTGTATTCCGGGAGTAAATAGATTGTTCTTAACTTGCGAAGGTGAGCTTATGCCATGTGAAAGGGTGAGCGAGAGTTCAGACTTGATGAAAATAGGAAGCATTGACTTAGGATTCAACGTCGAGAAAATAAGAGAATTGCTGAACATTGGGAAGTTGACAGAGGATAGATGTAAGGAATGTTGGGCATTTAGATTTTGTCATTTATGCGCGGCATCTGCTGACGGCCTTACTGAGTTTTCAGCAAAGAAAAAAGCTGAATTATGCGCAAGTGTCAAAAATTCAGTAGAGGAAACATTCAAAGAACTATGTACGCTAAATGAGTTGGGTTTTAATTATAAACAGCAATGTGAAATATTAATTTGAATATTGAGTTGGGAGGGGTGATAGATATGTTTGTGAAAGAAAGGGCCATAGTATACCCATATGATGTTGAGTTTAGTCCTATCTTACGGAATGCAGATATATTGGAAAAGTATAATATTACAGGAGTCGTATCGCCTTCAGGATGGGGATTAGGTGGTAAAGATGCCGGAAGCATTGATAGTAATAGAACTACTGGTATCTATATTTCTGATAATTTTGACGAACAGCTGGATAAATGTGAAACTGTGATCTTTACCCAGCCATATCATTATATTGATTTTACTAAAAGTATTTATCCAAAGATTAATAAGGCAATAGAAGCTGGTAAAAACATTGTATGCTTATTAAAATTGGATGAGATAAAAAAGGCTGAAATAAAAAAGAAATGTATTGAAAAAATGGTAAATATTATTTATCATAGTAACAGTTACTCATACAAACATATAGAAAGAATAAGTGTTGAAAATGAACACATTTATGAATTGTCAACACCTGTTATTTTTGTTACAAGTATCGCGGAAAGGGCATATAAGTTTGAAATTCAGCTTGCATTAAGAGAACAATTAACAAAAATGGGATATAACGTAAGCCAGGTTGGCACCAGAGCATGCTGTGAAATGTTTGGGTTCCATTCTTTCCCTGAATTTATGTATAATTGTTCTATACCTGAGTCAAATAAAGTAGTGCTTTTTAACCACTTTATAAAGAAAATCGAGGAAACAGAAAAACCAGATATATTAGTAATAGGCATACCCGGCGGAGTAATGCCTTACAATAAAATGTTTACAAACAGATTTGGAATTTTAGCTTATGAAGTTTCTCAGGCTGTTAATCCAGATGTAGCTATATTGAGTACCTTGTACGATGATTTTAAGCCAGAGTATTTTCAAAGATTATCTTTGGCTATGAAGTATAGGCTTGGATTTGAGATTGATTGCTATAATTTGGCAAACGTTCAATTTGATTGGTTAAAAGCGAAAGAGGAAAAAAAGCCACACTATACTTCACTGGGTGTTGAGCATGTAAATAAAAAGAAGAAAGAATTCAGTGAGTTGACCACGCCCGTTTATAATGTTTTAGATAAAAATGATTCCTATAATATGGCAAAATTTATAGTAGATAAATTAGAAGGGTACGGACAGATAAAGTGCGTCTGAAGGGGGAGTTTTCTTGGAAAATAACAAATTAGAAGTTGTTAAGGAAAGAATAAAGAATATTTTTGTTTCGAGATTTGAATTTAACTTTGATACCTTTGGAGAAGAACAACTTTTCAATAAAAGCCTACTTAGTGAAGAAATAGGGCTTTTACCAAGACAGCTGTTATATGTGTTTTTTGATATTGAAAAGGAATTCGGTATACAAATACCTCAGGAGTGTGTTGCTAATGGGGAATTTGATTCTATTAATAATATAGTTAATATAGTATTGAAGGAACTTAATTAAAATCAATAGAAATTTATTGATAATGTTTGTTATTTGAGGTGATTAACATGTGTAAAAAATTTTTAATAAATCTATTTTTAGTTATGGCCATTTCGATTTTGCTGACCTCCTGTACAACGCAAGAGACAGCAAACAACGCGGTACAAAATACCGTACAAGCGGGAAATACATCAACAGACGGCGAAAATAAAGATAATCTAAGCATTTATCTATGTAAGGATGTAATTGGCGATTATCTTAAGGAGGCTTTAGACGAATATAACAAAAACAATAAAAATGTACAGATTGTATCGCAGGATATCGGAGACTTTGAAGCTTTCGGCAAAAAAATAACTACTGAATTGCTGGCCGGTGACGGACCTGATATTGTCGTATTTAATTCGTCTACATTCTCATCCATACATAAAGCAGTGGCATCAGGGGCGTTTTACGATTTAAACTCATTGATCAATGAGGATACGGAATTCAAGCTATCAGATTATAACGATAAGGTGATGGAAGCAGGAGTATTTAACGAAAAAAGGTATTTAATGCCATTAAACTATTGTATTTTTGTTTTAACAACAACAAAAGAAAAATTGGACAGGGATAAATTTTCTATAGAGAAGGATGGTGCCATGACATGGAGAGAAATATCGGAAATTTCAAATGAATATATGAATAATAGAAATGATAAATTCTTTTTTCCATATGTAAATCCGATAGAATTCTTTATATCAAGTGGAAGCAATTTTGTAGATGTAGATAAAAAGGTAGCTAATATTAAGTCTTCCGAATTTATTGAACTGTTAGATGCATACAAGAAAATTTATAATGCGACAATTCCTTACGAGCAGCAAAAAGATAAGGATTTTGAATATGTTGATAGCAAAAGCCTGGTGATGATCGATAATAGCTTTATGAGCAGGGATACTACATTACAATATAAAATGGAAAATAAAATAGTATATCCTGTTGAAATGATGGAGATGAAAGGGAAAATAGCGGCCAGTCCATATATTATTGCAGGAATAAACTCCAAATGCAAGCAAAAAAAAGCTGCATTTGGCTATATAAAACTGCTCTTATCGGAAAAAATGCAGGTCAGCTACAAATTTCATCTTGTCCCAGTAAACAAGGCAGCTTTTATGGCAGATAAAACGGAAAATACTAGTTATAACGCTCTTGCAAAAGAACTTTCAGAAAATATCGGTAAATGTGAAATAAATGAGAATAAAATATATAGTATTATTGACCAGGAGCTAAACGATTTTTTAAATAATAAGAAAACCGCTGAACAGACAGCTGCAGCCATTCAGGACAAAGTAAATATCTTTTTGAATGAATAGATAATTACTAATAACAATTGTGAATATATTTTTGTGGATGGACAAATTAATAGCGTAAGAAACATGACGGTTGAGTCAAGATCTACATGTGGTCCATAAAAGGGGTATATGTGGGTCGCCCAAAGATTGTATATGGTGAATGAAGAAGTTGAATCATTTATTGACGGAAAACAAACATCATCACAGGCTGCAAATGCAATACAAAATAGGGTAAGCATATATTTAAATGAATAGTACTATGTTAGCTATCAATATAAATAAGACCATCCTTCCAATAAATAAGAATTATAATCTTTAAAAAAACAGATACGCTGCTGTACGACATGAGATGTGCTGAGTCATGTATATAAGGCACAAATCAAAATATATTATCATTCAATCTTCATTTTGAATAATAGAAGTTATTCACTAAAAGTTTACAAATATTTGAATAAAAGCATGGATATACCTGGTGTAGTATTATATAATTAATATGGTAAAAATATTACCAAAGATGAGGTAGGAAATGGCAGTATTACAAACAAAACTTAAGACCAGACAATCCATGGCAGGCTTTATTTTTGCACTTCCCAGCCTGGCGGGTTTTGCCCTGTTCTTTGCAATACCCTTTGCAATCAGCATATACTATTGTTTCACACAGGGAATAGGCGGGGTTGAATTTGTAGGATTTCAGAATTTTATAGATCTGTTTCACAGCAATTCTTTTTTACTGGCATCCAAAAACACAATCATATTTAACGCTATAAGTGTTCCGGCTATAATCCTCCTTTCTTTTCTGCTGTCCTTGCTCTTAAACAGCCGTATAAAGGGGCTTCCGGTATTCAGAAGTTTTTTTATACTGCCGCTGGTTATCCCTGTGGCATCGGTAATTCTTGTCTGGAATATTCTTTTCAATGAATTTGGAGTTATTAATAATATCCTGATAAAATTCGGTTTTGCCGGAAATATAGACTGGATAAAAAGTGATCAGTCCATGTGGGTGCTGGTGCTTCTGTATCTGTGGAAAAATTGCGGCTACAACGTAATATTATTTCTGGCGGGTCTCAGCAATATACCAAAGGAATATTATGAGTCGGCACGTATGGACGGGGCCGGCCCCTTGGCCTGTATAAAAAACATTACAATACCTTTTCTCATACCAACGGGTTTTTTCGTATTAATGATGTCAATCGTAAACTCCTTCAAGGTGTTCAGAGAGGCCTATCTGCTCGCAGGGAGCTATCCAAGTCTTAAAATTTACATGCTCCAGCATTTTATGAATAACAACTTTATGAACCTTTCCTATCAAAGACTTACAACAGCGGCCCTCATTATGGCAGTCGTCATAGCATTACTGGTATTTGTTCTTTTTAGAATAGAAGCCAGATTTGGAAGGAGCATTTAGTTTGAAAGACTCTGCTGACGCTCGTCTTCCAAACTAACCTATGAATTTATGGCCGTGCGAAATATTCAAAGTATTATCAGATTTTTGTGGCCACAAATGTGGCTCATGGAGGTTAATATGAAAGCAACAGAGAATTTTTTAGCCAGGCCGGGAACAAAACTGAAGGGTCTGATAAAGTACATAATATTGCTTTGTATCTCCGCAGCGCTGCTGTTTCCGGTAGTGTATATGCTTGCAAATTCCTTCATGTCAAGCCGCGAGGTAATGGAGAACTACAGCGCGGTCAGCGGGGCGGCTGTGGAGGAAGGGAAGACGCCTGGAATAACTTTCAGTCTGATACCTGAAAAAGTCAGTTTCATGCAGTACTATAACGTATTGCTGCGGAAACCCAGATTCCTCTTTATGTTCTGGAATTCAGTCATCGTCACTCTGCCAATAATGCTGGGACAAATTGTGGTCGCAACCATGGCGGCATACGCATTTGCCAAGCTGAAATTTCCGTTCAGTGACAAGATATTCTACATATATATTATTGTTATGATGATGCCGTATCAGGTAACCCTTGTACCCAACTATATCATCCTTGACAGGACCGGCCTGATAGGCTCCTATTGGTCCATAATTCTGCCTGGGGTGTTTTCTACTTTTGGGGTATTCCTGCTAAGACAGTTTATGATAAATATACCCGACGATTATTGCGAGGCTGCCAAAATTGACGGGGCCGGCTATTGGAAATCCCTTACCTCAATTCTGCTCCCTCAATGCAAGGGTGCAATAGCCTCACTGGCTATACTTGTATTCATTGACAACTGGAATATGGTTGAGCAGCCGCTGGTTTTTTTAAAGGATGAAACCATGCATCCGCTGTCAATATTTCTGTCCAGGATAAACAGCGAGGATATGGGGATTGCCTTTGCCTGCGGAATATTGTACATGTTTCCCACCCTGTTGATCTTTTTATATGGAGAGAATTATTTTATCGAGGGCATCGAACTGTCAGGTATCAAATGATAGCTTTTTTGGAGGACATAATGGAGAATATTCAAACAGAGAGTCAATTATTCAAAAGAAAAAAAATTATCAGAAGGGCTGCAGTTATTTTTATATGTGTCATAATCCTGCTAACCTTTTTTTCAAGTACAATAAATAATTTTCTGCTGCCAACGGTAGAATGCAATACTGCTTCCTCAGGGACGCTCACCAACGAGATAACTGCGGTCGGAGAGGTTTTCCCTGTCAGCACCGAAGCTGTTTATGCTTATGGAAACTGGACGGTAAGGGATATGAAGGTGAAGGAAGGGCAGGAAGTAGCAACGGAGGAGGAACTTGCCGTAATTGACAGCAAGGACCTTCAGCTTGATATAAAGAAGGCTGAGCTGAATGTGCTGAAGCTTGAAAATGAACTAAAGAGATATAAGAACGGATTTCAGGAAGCGGATATGGAGCAGTATAAGAGTGATTGCGAGGCCGCACTGAAGGCCGTACAAAAGGCCCGGAAAAACCTGGATGACCAGAAGGAGCTCTACACAGTTGATGCTGTTTCACAACAGGATGTAAATGACGCCCAGGATAAGCTTGATGCGGCGAAAAGCGATTATAATCAAAAACAAAGGGTTTTATCCCAGAAGGAAACCGAGAGCAAAAAGGCCGGAGAAAGCTATGGCATCAATATAGAGGAAAAAGAATCCGAGCTCGAGGTTGGAAGGCTTGAACTTCAGAAGATGAAAAACAACATTCCCCTGGATGGAATTATAAAGGCACCTGCCGGAGGTTTTGTAAGAAGCATATCTGTTGAAAAAGGTTCTGTTACCGGCAGCGGGCAGGTACTGTTTGAAATAGTAAAAAAAGAGTCGGGGCTGGCTGTAAGGTGGATGCTGGAGACCAAACCGGCAGGTGAGGTTGAAATAAATGATACTGTTGAAATTTCGGGAGAAGCAGATGAAAATTTTAATTTTAACGGGAAAGTTAAGGAGAAAAGATATTTGACGGAAGAAGGCAGGTATCAATTTACCTCTCAATTTGATAATTCCGAAGAAGACCTTAAAATAGGTCAGAAGGTTGATATCAAAGTCAGAAGGGAAAGCCGGCAATATAAAACTCTTGTACCCAACAGCAGTATAGTGGATGAAGGCGGAAGAAAATACATATTCATTTTAAAGGAAAGAAAAGGCATATTAGGTACCGAGTCATATGTTCAAAAAATGGAAATCACAGTGCAGGAGGAAGCCGACTTATACAGTGCCGTATCGCTAAGTGGTTTTACGGGTGACGAAAAGATAGTTGTATTCAGCTCCAAAGCACTGTCTGACGGACTCCAGGTTAAGTTGAGGTGAATGGATTGGATGAAATTAAATTACAGAAATATTCGGTAAAAAAATTATTAGTCCTTTTATCAACCCTGTATTGCCTGGTATTTGTTATAAACAGTATCGCTTTGGGGTATAAGTTTGACGGGGATTACGGGAGCAGAGTTGAGGTAAATATAAAAAATAACCAGACTCCTGAGGGCAGAACGTTAAAGCTGCAGAATCTGAATTCCTTAATAAACAGTTCCGGCTTTAATTATTCCTATCAATGTGAAGCAGAGGTATATGTAAAAGCCGGCAATAAGGGGTATTCTGTTAGAAGAGTACTGTCCGGCGCAAACCTGCCGGGTTTTTTAGGGATTCACATGTTAAAGGGTTCCTTCTTCAACGACAGTCAGCATGAGTATGGAAAAAAAGTTGCAGTGATAAGCGAAACTTTGGCTGAAAAGCTGTATATGACAAATAATGTTCTGGGGAATGAGGTTGAAGTATCAGGAATTAAATATAAGGTGACAGGTGTTTACCAAAACAGGAATACACCTTTTTCAATGCTATCGTCCGACGGAGTTGAAAGAATTTACATTCCGTTTGAGAGTGTCGCAGGATATAAAGATCTGACCATAGAAACGGTTTTTTTAAAAGGGCAAAGTCTTGAGGAAGAGATTTTCAGGACAAACAAGGTTGACAGTCTGCTTAAACAAGCCGGTGTAAATAGCGATTACTATAAACTAAAGGATTTGTACGACAGTTCTGTTTTTATTTCACAGCCTCTTTCAGCTTTTATATTCTTTATAGGGATTCTAATAATGATTATATTGGCAAAGGGCACTGCCAGGTATATCAAGGACGGTATTTCAACTTTTAAGCAGCGTATGAAAACCGGGTATTTGCTTGAAGTTATAAGGAACTCAAAACTAGGGATATTGATCTTTTTAACGGGATCGGCAGTGCTGCTTTGCGGTATTGCTGCCGTATTTTTCATGGTCAGATTTAAGGGGAGTATACCATATCAGTACATACCTCCGGATAATATATTTGATTTTCAGTTCTATGGTAATTTGATTAAGGAAGCTCTTTACAATGCTAATGAGTTTAACGGATACAGACCCACACAATATGAATTGCGGGTTCAATATGGACTGATTTCCGTTTACAGTCTGACAGTTCTCCTTGTCATCAATTTGATTGCAGTAAAATCCGCAATCAAATTAAGCCGGTTTTTAGTGTTCACATTCACAAAAAGCTTAACTTTGCTGGGAGGGGCAATAATCCTGGGCATGGTGTCGGGCTTTATCCTCTGCCGGATACTCGGTATTCAGTCTGCTTTTCCGGTCAGGTATTTCACTGTTTTAAGCATTTATTTTTGTACAGGACTCATCAAAATGCCAGAAGGTATCAGCCCTCAAAACTTTGGTTTACAAAAATAAAAAAATGTTTCACAAATCAATTATGGATTACATAAAATATCATGAATACCATAAATTGAGGTGAAAAGAAACATGGCAAATGATAGATTCCTGCTTATTAAGGCTTGGAGTTATGTACTGTGGGGTGACATAGACCATGTATTGGGTCATCTTCTCATAGCTGAAATAACCGATAGGATTCCTGTAGTATATTGGCCTACCCACTGTCTTAACAACGGCTTTGTACAGACAAACGGCTTTGAGCTGTATTTTGAGCCAATAAACAGCTATTCGATATTTGATCTGGCCCATCCCCAATATACCTATTATCCCCCTATATGGGATTCCGACAATCTTTTGGTCGATGATAATACAAAAGATACCTGGACCTTCCGCAATGTGGGAGATATATTGGGCAGCAAGGCAAATGTAGTAGTGGGTGATGTTTATTATAATGTCTACGAACTTATTCCCTTTATAAAGAAAAATCATGCTGCTTATGGAATGTCTGTTGAACAGGTATATCATTATCTTTTTAATAAATATATCAGAATAAAAGCTGATATTGATATGGAAATACAGGGATTTTACAATTCCTGGCTGAAGGACGGACACCCTTCTCTTGCCGTGCATGTCAGAAGAGTTAATGAAGAGCTGGTTTTTGATACAAGAGATGCGGACAAATTCGACAATCAGTACTGGAACAAAATATACACAAGGGTAAAAAAAGATTCCGACAAAATCGACGATAAAGTTGTTAAGCATTTGAAAAAAGGTAGACACAAGGAGCCCAACAAGGCTTATCACAAAGATATACTCAAGCTGGTAGATAAGTATAATATAAAAAGAATATTCCTTCTTACCGACTGCCAGGAGACCCTGAAGGAATATATAAGAATATATGGTTCCAGAATAGTTTATACCGATTGCAAACGTTTATCCGCCGATCAGGAGCTTACCTACATGGAAAACCCCATGGTTAAGAGGAGACGGGGTATTGAAGTGATAAAGGATGCATATATAGCCTCAAAGTGTGATTTCTTTATCGGCAATGATTTCTCGCATCTTTCACATGCTGTTACACGATTGAAGGATTGGCCTTTAAAAAATATAAAGCTGCTTTACTGGGTGTACAGAAAGAGAAAGTATCCTATTAATGTAAGGCTTGTTGTAAGAGAGGAAAATGTATTTCTGAGCTTTATCAAGAGACTTTTTAAACGGATGCCTCAAGAAGGAGGATATTCCAATGCCAGGTAATAAATTTTTATTAATAAAGTCCTGGGGCTGCGGTTTTTGGTCCGACGTGGACCACGTTATGGGGCAGCTTCTGGTAGCAGAAATTACCAATCGCATTCCGGTAGTGTATTGGGGTACCAACAGTCTATATGGAGAATCCTTCAAAACCAATGCCTTTGAACTATATTACGAACCTTTATCAGAGTATACCCTGCAGGATGTTGCAAAACCGGAATATTCATATTATCCAACCGTATGGAGCTTTGACAATATTATGATCGAGGATCTGGATAAAGTGGCCTGGACTTACAGAAATCTGGGAGAAATGATAGGAAGTGATGCAGATGTTGTTGTAAGCGATATCCATTATTTTGTACGTCCCATAATCAATTTTATTCCAAAAGATCATTGGGCATATGGGATGACGGCACAAGAAATATACAGATTCCTTTTTGATAAATATTTAAAGCTGAAACCTGATATAGAGGATGAAATAGAGGAGTTTTATAATAATAAGATGAAAGACAGCAGTCCTCTGCTGGCCATTCACATAAGAGGCGGTGACAAGGTTCGCGAGGTAGAGAACCTTTCACATCTGAATAAACAGTATCACAAAAAAATACAGGAATATATCAACAGGTACAATATTGAAAAGCTGCTCCTGCTTACCGATTGTAAGGAGATCGTAGACAATTTCGAGGACCGTTATGGTTCGATGGTAGTATATACAGACTGCAGAAGGGGACTTATCAATGCTACGGGAGACGCACCCCATCTGCAGGATTACAGTGTTAAGCGGCGTAAGGGCATAGAGATAATCAAGGATACTTATCTTGCGGCCAAGTGTGATTTCTTTATCGGAAACGGTTATTCAAATGTATCATATACCATAAAACGTCTGAAAGACTGGCCTGAGGAAAATATAGTCCTCTTTTACAGAGATCTTAAAGGGGAAATGAAATTGGCTAAAAAACGTGTAAAGGCCGAAGGGAACAGGCGAGTTAAGGAAGCCGCGGGCCATAGATTGGAGTATCCTGAATTTTACGGGGGTGTTAATACTTATGTCGACTAATAGATTTCTTCTGATAAAAGCTTTAGGTAACAGCCTATGGGGTGAGGTTGACCATGTTATGTGCCAGATTCTGGCGGCTGAATTGACAAACAGGATTCCTGTGGTTTATTGGGGCATGGAGAGTCTCTACAGCGGATCATTAACAACAAATGGGTACGAGTTATTTTTTGAACCTGTTTCGCAATTTACATTCCATGATATGGCACGCAAGGAGTATACCTATTATCCTCCTGTATGGAAATTTGAGAACATACTGGCAGAGGATACCGACAGGTTAAGAATGGAAAACCGCGATCTGAAAAGCATGATGAAAAGTGATGCAAATGTAGTTGTAAGCGATATTTATTATCCCATCAGATCGATGCTGCCGTGGATAAAAAGTGACCATTGGGCATATGGGAAAACCCCGCATCAGATATACCGCAGACTTTTTGATACCTATCTGAAGCTTAAGCCTGAAATTTCAAAGGAAATTAAGAAATTTACAAACACAAATCCTAATTTCAGAGATGAAAAGCCAATCATCGGTGTACATGTCAAAGGAAGTGCAATTGTAAATGAAGTGGCTCAGCTGTATGACCTGAATGAATTTTACAAGCCAAACATATGGCAGTTCATCGTCCGGTATAATGCAAGACATTTATTCGTAATAACCGATTCGAATAAATTATTCAATCAATATAAGAAGTTGTACGGAAAAAATGATATGCTCATATACACCGACAGCAAGAAGGTTCCTCTCAAGGAAAGAATAGCAACCTGTCTCTTGGACTATCCGAATAAAAGGCATAAGGGAGTTGAGCTGGCAAAGGACACTATAGAAATAATCAAGGATACCTATTTGGCCGCTCAATGCGATTTCTTTATTGGAAATGGTTATTCCAACCTGTCGAACACGGTAATGAGGCTCAGGGACTGGCCAGATACCAATATCAAGCTGTTATACTAGCAGTTTATTTAATTAAAAAGAAACCGCAGATATACGCGGTTTCTTTTAAGGGCTTTTATTAAATGGCAATACTTATTTTTTGGCGGTCAAACTGTTTAATAACTTTGTTTCCGCATTTATTTTTGACTTTATAGTATTAAGCCTGCCTGCAAGGTCATTGTATTTGGCAACATTTGCGCTGTCTGCTTTTATGGACTTTAAACTCTTCTCAATTGCATTAACTTTTTTTGATAATGCATTCAACTTACCCCTGGTACCATTTACAAAACCGGTTGGGGCAGCTCTTCCTGCGGCATTGGAGTTTATGTACACATTGATTTGTTTGGACAGCTTGTCAACATTGGCTTCAACATATATAACTTTTTTGTCGAGAGCTTTCAGCTTATTGAGTACAGTTTTATTTTTCAGACTTTTTTTTGTTTTTTGTGCTACATTACTTTTTGTGCTCGTATTTTTATCCCCTGTTTTTTTCCCGGAGGATACTTCTATTTTTTTACCGTTATCATCCTTAGTGCTTTGAGGTTTTGCCGATACTGTGAAGGTTACCGAACATAAGACAGATATGGCAATGAGTGCTGCCAGCAAATTGCGTAATTTTTGTTTCATAAATTACCTCCCTAAGTTTATTGTTAATATATATTTCGACGAGAAGAGACAAAAACCGGGGGTGGTTTTTTTAGAGTTTATATCAAAGATTATATCTGCAGCATGGTTCCATTTTAAATACCTCCTTCGTATTATATAGTACCGGCTAAAACATTATTGTGGAGGAGTATGATATGGATACAAAGGAAAGCAAGTACATCAGTTATATAAAAAGCAGATATCCCCAGATTGATATTTCCAAGGTAGAATGCAATTTTACCGATGGAATACATGGAGATATTGTTATAGTCAATGAAAAGGATGTCTTTAAATTCGCCAGGTATGATTGGAGTGCCGGTTATATTGAAAATGAGGTCAATATTATTAGTAGAATAGGGAGGGACTTCAGCATATATGTACCAAAAGCCGAACCTGTGGAAAAGGGGATTGCCCGATTCAGTTATGTAAAAGGTGAACCCTTGTATAGGAGCACTTTGGTTCAAATGGCGAACAGGATGCAGGAAATGGTTGCCGAACAGCTTGCAATGTTTCTTAAACAGCTGCATTCCTTTCCGCTCAAAGGTGATACCGTTAAAAACCTGTCCGAATGTCAGGCCACTATGGCACAGGAAGAGTGGCTTATAAAATTTGAAGAAATTGAGAGAAAGGTTTTCCCTTACTGCGACAGCTATTCAAAGGAATATTACAGGCAAATTTTCAGGCCCCTTCTGCAGGATGAGAAATTCATGGATTATCAACAGTCACTTATTCATGGAGACCTGATGCCATATCACATCATATTTAACAAAAATACAAACCGTATAAGCGGGATTATAGATTTTGGTTTGTCCGGGTTGGGAGATCCGGCCTATGATGTGGGAATTCTCCTGGACAATTACGGAGAGGCCTTTATAAAAAGAATGAGCAGATATTATAAAAACATTATTTCCTACATAGACAGAGCAAGATTTTATGCATTTGTAAACAACCTTTTATGGGCAAAATCTGTTTCTGATATGCTTGTCACAAGGGATTTCACCAATTTCAGAATTCCGGCAAAAGACAGGGACATCATGCCCATAGGTACAAAATGGTTTGATGCAAAGGGGTAATAAGGTCATATAAGGTAACGGTTCTCAGAATATATTTTACAATTGGGAATATATATTTAGTATGAAAGAAGATTAGGAGTGGGACGTATGAACTATACCCCGGAGGAATTAAGAAGTATTTGTCTCAAAAGATCGATTTTGGATGGTTATAACAGAAAACAGGTTGATAATTTACTTTCCTTGATTGATGAAGATTACTCCAGAGTGATGAAAGAAAATGATGAAATGAAAAGCAGAATAAACAGCCTTAATGAAGCAATACAGCATTATAAAATGCTTGAAGAATCACTCCAGCATTCAATTCTGGTTGCTCAGCATACAAGTGAACAAATTAAAGTAAACGCATGCGAAAAGGCAAGACTTATTACCAGCGAAGCCGAAGTGAATGCCTCCAAACTGCTGGAAACTGCAAATTTGGAAATAGTAAGGGCAAAAAGCAAGCTGGAAGAGATAAAGTCTGAATTATTTACATTCAAATCCAAGACCGAAGCACTGCTTCAGGCGCAGATGGAGATTTTAAGGCAGATATCCAATGAATAGCAAACAGATTATACAGGATATTTGTATACAAACAATAACACAAATGTTAATGTTACAGGTTAAAATGGTATTGAGGCAATGTCGGCATTGCCTCTGTTTTTTGCGAAGCAAATTTCTTATTGGCTGGGAAAGAGTACTGTCTGACATTATTCAATGATGCATCAGACATATCCTTTTGATATTAGATGATCTAAATAATATTCATATTCCCTGCGCAAGCCTTCTTCCATATCAATTTGGGGTCTCCAGCCTGTCTGCTCGATCCTGAAATTATCAATAACCCGTCTTGGAGTACCGTCCGGTTTTTCAGTGTCATATATAATTTCACCTTCGTAACCGATAACTTTCTTTATTGTTTCGGCCAGTTCCCTTATGCTTATTTCCTTTCCGGAGCCTATATTAATGCAGTCGCTGCCATCATGGGTCAACATTAATCTCAGACAGGCTTCGGCCATATCATCTACATACAGGAATTCTCTCAAGGGAGTACCTGTACCCCAGAGAACAACCGAAGAATTTTCTTTAATCTTTGCCCTGTGAAGCTTGATAATCATGGACGGTATTACATGGGCATTATAGAGGTCGAATCTGTCATTTACCCCATATAAACTTGCAGGCATGGCACAGATATATTTTGTACCGTATTGCCTGTTATAGGCTTGACACATTTTTATTCCCGAAATTTTAGCCAGTGCATAGGCTTCATTTGTAGGTTCGAGCGGGCCGGTAAGCAAATATTCCTCTCTTATAGGCTGCGGGCAGGTCTTGGGGTAAATGCAGGAGCTTCCAAGAAACATCAGTTTTTCAACATTATACTTGAAAGAGCTTTTAATAATGTTGCATTCTATAAGCATGTTTTCCATAATAAAATCTGCAGGATAAGTATTGTTTGCATGTATTCCTCCTACTTTTGCCGCGGCTAAAAATACATATTCCGGTCTTTCTGTTCTGAAAAAGTTATCTGTAGCTGCCTGATCAGTCAGATCCAGTTCACTGTGCAATCTATAAATTACATTAGTATATCCGTTGTGTTCAAGACACCTTGCTATAGCGGATCCCACCATACCGGTATGTCCCGCTACATAAATTTTACTGTCCCTGTTCATATTGACCTCCATCCCCATAAAAGGTTTTTTCAACCTTTAAGATCACTTTCGACCATTAAATTTACAAGTTCCTCAAAAGATACCTTCTGAGTCCAGTTCAGCTTCCTTTTTGCCTTTGCCGGATCTCCCAGGAGCAGATCCACTTCGGTGGGCCTGAAAAGTTGGCTGCTGACATTGACCAGTTCTCTGCCGGTTTCAAAGTCTATGCCCTTCTCCGCCATGCCATGCCCCTCCCATTTAAGGTTTATTCCCACATGCTTGAAGGCAAGTTCGCAAAATTCTCTAACAGTATGAGTTTCACCGGTTGCGATGACAAAATCATCAGGAGAGGGCTGCTGCAGAATCAGCCACATTGCCTCCACATAATCTCCGGCATAGCCCCAATCCCTTTTGGCATCCAGATTACCAAGTACCAGCTTATCCGGTTTTCCCTTCAAAATATCTGCAATGCCAAGGGTTATTTTTCTCGTTACAAAGGTTTCACCCCTTCTGGGGGACTCATGATTAAAGAGTATCCCATTGCAGGCAAAAAGATCATAAGCTTCGCGGTAGTTTACCGTTATCCAGTAGGCATAGAGCTTTGCAGCTGCATAAGGGCTTCTGGGACAAAATGGTGTACTCTCATTTTGTGGAATTTCTTTAACCTTTCCGAATAATTCACTGGAAGAGGCTTGATAGAATTTGATACCGGGTTTTATCTCTTTTATACATTCCAGCAATCTTAAAGTCCCAAGTCCATTAGCATCGGAAGTATATTCGGGAACGTCAAATGAAACCTTAACGTGACTTTGAGCACCGAGATTATAAATCTCATCAGGCCGTATCTGATATATCAATCTGATTAGATTTCCGGAATCGGTAAGATCTCCATAGTGTATAAACAAGTTGGGATTTGCATCGGGACCCTGAAGCAAATGATCTATCCGTTTGGTATTCAAGGTACTGCTTCGGCGTACAATACCATGTACTTCATAGCTTTTATCTAACAAAAACTCAGAGAGATATGAACCATCCTGCCCGGTTATACCCGTTATTAAAGCTCTCTTCATGTATACAACTCCTTGTCGTTTTATTTAAAGATTATTCAGCCGATAATTGCTAAAAAAGTCATTGGTTTTTTGTACTTTTCCGGCTAGTAACATAATATGTGTACCCTATTAATTATGGAACTGAACAGGACGTGAAAATATATTGCAGGAATGCTACCCTCTATTGACAATGTACAATACGTTTTTGAGTGGTTAAATTTGCCCTGCGGCTGCGTTGAAGCCGCTTGCAAGGCACAAAGCCTTACCGCACGCCAAATTATCTCACTCAAAAATCACCGGCCTCGCACTAGAATATTTCGGCAATTTCGAGGAGGATGGACGCAGCTTGCTGACGCAAGGCAAGGACGACGACAAAGAAAAGCGGCAAAATAGCCGGCGTGAGGCGTGTTATACATTGTCAACAGAGGGTAAAAGCAAATAAAAAACTACCGGTGTAAAACTGGTGTATACAGCTTGTTCCCCGGTAGTTTTAATAGAAATTAAATTGTAAATAATATTCAAATCTGCTTGTGCTTTTTATGTTTCAGCAACTACTTTACCTAATTCCGACAGGTCATAGCCTCCTATACCTTCCAGCTCAAGCCGGAATTCACTCGAATTGAGTATTTCAAGAACAATCTGGAAAGGTGCCCTGGCAAGGTCCTCCTTTTTTATTACGAGTTCATAGCGTTCTGTTTGCAGAGGGATAAAATCAATCCCCTTTACCTGTTGGCCTGATTTTTCGTTACCTATGCCTATATCTGCTCCTCCGCGGGCAACAGTACTTGCTATGGCAAGATGTGAAGTGCTTTCCCTGTTGTACCCTCTTATAGCTGACGTGGGTATATCAAGCCTTCTAAGGTGTTCATCCAGAAGAACTCTTGTACCGCTCCCTTTTTCACGGTTTATCATGGTAATATCATTTCTTCTGAAATCCTCCCAGCCGGTTATACCCTTAGGGTTGTCATGAACTACATAAAACCCTTGCAGGCGGCTTGCCAGATGGATAATGACCGAACGGACTCCGGGAAGCATACGCTTTACATAGGGTATATTGTACTGACCCGTATCACCGTCCCATAAATGGGCAGTTGCCATATGGACATTTCCATGGTAAAGTTCATACAGGCCGTTATAGCTCCCGATGTAAGAGCGCAGGGCAGGTACGCCCTTAGGATGCATTTGAAGATAGCGGGAAAGGATGTCCAGCATGATGTCCTGTCCGCATATTACAAAGCCGTTACTTTGAGCCGGTTCATTATAAAACTGTACGGTGCCCGGATTGGTATGCGCATTATCAAAAGTATATGGAGGATTGGTTTTTATACTTTTTGTCCTGTTCTTATATTCATTGACATCTTTTATATCTACTCTGACTTTCTTACCTACTCTGTAGGAATTGAGTTCTCCCCGTTTAATCAATTCATATACTGTATTCTTTGCGATTTTTAATATATCGGCGACTTCCTGGGGGGTTAAGGCAGTATTGTTATCCATATGATTCTCCCTTTTTGATATCAAAACTTAATATAACATTATAAAAACACATGAAACATTACTTAATATTATATATTCCAAATACAATAAAATCAAATCTCTCTTAATATGGATAAACAAAAAATGATCGGCGTTATATTTTAAGCTTGATTATTTATATAATGATGTTATAATTGTACATAACAAAACATAACATAACGGTATGAATTGGTGAATGAGACTTAACATACTGGTGTAAAAACAGTTAAATAGTTATAAAAATTATCTCAATGATGAGATTATAACTCCAGTGGTTATAGTTTCATCATCTTTTATTTTCTTTGAAACCGTATGAGACGTGAAAAAGCGTGGAACAGGAGGCTTATATGAAAAATATGAAAAGGTTTTTATCTGTAATATTTATTTTGTTAATGATTCTTGTAACAGCCTGCGGGCAAACCCCGAAAGCAGCAGTTGATACAACAGCTGTCCCAAATTCGACGGCTGTGGGAACACAATCTGCATCAAGTACTGACGAGGCCGAGCTACAGGATACCACCGAGCCTGTGGAACTGGTAGTATCGGCTGCAGCCAGCCTGAAGGATTCACTTGGAGAAATAAAGACAGCCTATGAAGAAAAAAACAAAAATGTTAAACTGACATTCTCCTTTGGCTCTTCGGGTGCCTTGCAGCAGCAAATAGAAAACGGTGCGGCTGTGGACGTATTCGTTTCGGCAGCTACCAAGCAAATGGATGCACTGAAGGAAAAAGGCCTTATAATTGATGAGACCAGAAAGGAATTTTTGCAGAATGAAGTGGTTCTTATTGTTCCGAAGGATTCAGATGCATTGACCGATTTTATGGATCTTACCTCAGACAAAATACAGCATATCGGATTGGGAGAGCCAAAAGGTGTACCCGTGGGGCAATATGCAGAGGAAGTGCTGACCAAATTAAATATCCTGGATAAGATAAAGAAAAAAGTTGTATACGGAAATGACGTAAAGGAAGTCTTGACCTGGGTCGAAACAGGTAATACCGATGCCGGTATAGTATATGCCACAGATGCAAAGGTTTCAGACAAGGTCAAAGTAGTTGCAGCAGCACCCAAAGACTCACACAAGCCGGTTTATTACCCTGCTGCAGTAATAAAAGACAGTAAAAATATTGATGCGGCAAAAGCCTTTACACAGTATTTATACAGCGCCGAAGCAAAACCAATATTTGAAAAGTATGGATTTGTGTTTATTGAATAGAAAAGATATTGAATAGTAAGAGATGTAATTGCTTGTCATAAATGTCATTACGGAATACCGTAATGACATTTGTCATATTAACTCCTGATTTCAGACACTTAAGTAGGACATTATAATTAGGTAGAATATTATTGTAAGGTGTATTTGTAAATTAACAGGCGGGAGCGGTAATCAATCCGGCTGCCGAAAAAATACGGAGGTTTGAGCTATGATAGTGAGTGTGAAGAATCTGGTAAAAAGATACGGAGATCTTGTAGCTCTGGATCATTTATCGTTTGATGTTAAAGAAGGTGAGGTATTCGGACTTTTGGGGCCAAACGGTTCAGGCAAGACAACGGCTATAAACTGTATCCTTTCCCTATTGTATTTTGACAAAGGAGAGATAAATCTGTTTGACAAGCCCATGGCTCCCGATGCGTATGATATCAAACGTGATATAGGGATTATAATGCAGGATGTTGCAGTTTTCGAAGAACTTACAGTCTATGAAAATATCAATTATTTTTGCAGCCTGTATGTAAAGGATAAGGAAAAGCGCAGGAAACTTGTTGAAGAAGCCATAGACTTTGTAGGATTGAATGACTTCAGGAAGTTTTATCCGAAGAAGCTGAGCGGAGGCTTGCTGCGCCGACTGAATATTGCATGTGGTATAGCACATAAACCAAGGTTGATAATATTGGATGAACCTACGGTTGCTGTTGACCCACAAAGCAGGAATAACATTCTTGATGGAATAAAAAAGCTTAATGAAGAGGGTGCAACTGTTATATATACCTCCCACTACATGGAGGAGGTTGAGCAGCTTTGCAGCCGCATTATGATAATGGATAAGGGCAAGGTCATTGCAATGGGCAGCAAGGAAGAGCTTAAAGGAATGATAAAACTGGGAGAAAAAATCACAGTTGAAGTATTCGGTCTTGGCAGCAGCAATCTCAACGAGATGAAGAAACTGCCAAACGTAAACAGTGTTGATTATAAGGACAAAACTCTTTCAATTAAATACAACAGGGGTAAACACAATCTGACAAATCTGCTGGACTTTTTCAGAGAGAATGAGATTTCCTTTGGAAGGGTGTATTCCGAATTGCCTACATTGAATGATGTTTTCCTGGAAATCACAGGAAAGGAACTCAGAGACTGAGGAAAGGGGAAGGATATATGTTTTTAAATATATTTTTTAACAGATTGAAATGTACAGTCAGAGATAAAGAACTGATATTCTGGACTCTGATATTTCCCCTGGTATTGGCAACCTTTTTTAATCTGGCATTTTCAGGCATTTCAAAAGCAGAAGTTTTCAATGCAGTGGATATAGCTGTAATTGATAATGAACAATATCAAAAGGATACTGATTTTAAGAATTTTATAGAGCAGCATTCCAAAGACGACCCGGACAGCGATAACGACGTAAAGCTTTTCAATGTCAAGGTGGTATCGGAGGAGGAGGCCCACAGATTGCTTGATAACAATGAAATCGTGGGATATGTTACCTACGGAAATCCAATCCGGCTGGCTGTAAAGAACTCGGGCTTTGAACAAACCATAATCAAAGAGATATTTGATCAATACAGTCAAACTGTAAGTTCGGTAATAACTATTGTGAAACACCATCCTTCTGCCCTGCAAAACGGTCTGGCAGAGGATGTCGGCAAAAGATGGTCGTTTACCAGGGAAGTTCAGATCGGTACAAAGGGTAAGCCTGATACTACCGTAAACTATTTCTATACCTTGATTGCAATGTCCTGTTTCTACGGCGCTTTTTTTGGATTAAAGGAAGTAACAGATATACAGGCAAATCTGACCAAAAGAGCGGCAAGATTAAATGTTGCTCCTGTTCATAAGTTAAAGGCATTGACCGCCGGATTGCTTGCCGGTGTACTGGTATCATTTGCTGAAATCATACTTCTGCTGTGCTATTTGGTATTCGTGTTCAAAATAGACTTTGGAAATCAGATGGGATTTATTCTTTTGACCGGTATTGCAGGATGTGGAGCCGGCATAAGCTTTGGAGCTCTATTAGGTTCCTCCAATAAAAAAGGAGAAGGTGTAAAAACTGCAATACTTATTGTCTCTACCATGACGGCATCATTTTTGGCGGGTATGATGTTTGACAAAATGAAATACATTGTCCAGCAGAATGTACCAATATTATCATATATCAATCCTATAGCACTTATAACGGATGCATTCTATTCATTATATTATTATGATACGCATACGAGATTCTTTGTTAATATAGGTCTGCTGAGCGGCTTTACCGTACTGTTTTGCCTGGCAACCTACCTGAGTATAAGGAGGCAGAAGTATGATAGTATTTAAAACCTATTTCAGAATCATAAAAAAGCAGTTTGTCCAATTATCAATATATCTTATAGTATTTATGGCCCTGGCAATTTTATTCACGTTTATCGGCAGTGATAAAAGTGTGGACACATTCACACAATCCAAAGCGAAGGTCGCATTTATAAACCAGGGTCAGGATACGGTTCTGATACAGGGTTTAAAGGATTATTTGAGTGAGCATTCAATCTTTGTAGAATTAGGTGACAATACAGTTGAATTACAGGATGCCTTATTCTTTAGAGAGGTTGAGTATATAGCCAGAATACCAGCTGATTTCACAAAGGATTTTATGTCCGGGAAGGTTGTGGGAATTGATAAAACAACTGTTTCAGGATCTATCAGCGGTATTTATACGGACATGTTGGTGAACAAATACCTGAATACGGCCCGGCTCTATGCTAAAAACTATAAAGGCATAACACAGGAGGAATTGGTTGAACAGGTTGATAAGGATCTGGCTATTGAGACAAAGGTTGAGATGAAGGTGTTTAAAGGCAAGGCGGCTGATTCGACAGCTACAAGATCCTTTTACAACTTTATGCCCTATGTGTTGATCAATATTATCATATTGGGTGTAAGCTCAATAATGATGGTATTTAATGATGTAAAGCTCAAGAGAAGAAATCTGTGTTCACCTGTTAGCAATACTTCTGTCAATATACAGATTCTTCTGGGGAACATTGTTTTCTCGGTATCCTGCTGGGCATTTCTGGTGATAATAAGCTTTATACTGTATAGACAGGATATGTTTGAAATGAATGCATTATTTTTCTGCATAAACTCTCTGGTACTAACGTTGACAATACTTAGCATGAGCTTCCTGATAGGGATTCTGATCAGGAGCAAAAATGCCCAGGCGGGTGTTTCCAATATTTTATCCCTTGGTATGTGTTTTTTATCGGGGGTGTTTGTACCACAGGAGTTTTTGGGAGAAAATGTACTTTATATAGCAAAATTTTTGCCTACCTATTGGTATATCAAAGCCAATAAAGCGGTAAGTGACTTGTCCAACTTCAATTTTGACAATATTGGCCCCATAATCTCATACATGCTGATAGAGCTTGGCTTTGCAGCAGCAATAATTTCAATAACACTCGTGTTGAGCAAAAGGAAACAGCTGAAGGGAGCTTAAATGTATTTGGGGCTTGCTATAATTTTATAACGGTGGGGGAAACCACGATGACTATGGTCCGGTATGGCCAAAGAGCATAGCGCTCTGGCAAATACACATATGTTTAATAAATAAGAAAAATGACGATGAACGCTCAGAGAAAAGGTCAGGCGGGAGCAACTTCTGCTGTGACATTATACATGGATAAACTGGCAAATAGTATTATAGATATAATCAATAGTGACATACGCTTAAAAAATAGATTTAATTTCATAAATTAATCCTGCCTGTTAAAAAGTATTTAAAACCAAAAACTATATAAATAATTATATATATCTGCGCATTTAATGTAAATATTGTATTAAATTACTATACCCAAATTGGTGTGTTGAGTTTATCCCAAAAAAGTATTAGTATATCATTAAATAATACAGAGAGGTTCCAGTATGTATACCAGAAACGAACAAATCATGCTTAAAGCTTTAAAACAGGCCGAGTTGGCTTTTTCAAAGGGTGAGGCTGCCGTTGGTGCGGTTATAGTGAAGGATGGAGTAATAATATCAAGAGGGCACAATAGAAAGGAAGCCAGGCTTGATGTAACTTCACATGCTGAAATCGAAGCTTTGAAAAAAGCGGCTAAAAAACTTGGTACGTGGAGGCTGGATGGCTGTGATATGTATGTAACACTTGAACCCTGCCCAATGTGTGCCGGTGCTGTCATCCAATCCAGAATCAGAACACTTTATATAGGTGCAATGGATAACAGGGCAGGGGCGGCAGGTTCAGTGGTGGATCTTTTCAGAGTTCCCCAATTCAATCACAGAGTCGATGTAGTCATAGGGCTGCTTCACGAACAGTGTACAGAATTACTTAAAAAGTTTTTTCAGGAATTAAGGCAAAAATAACGATTTGGAATATTGTATAAATAAAGTGGGTATAAATACATTACTAGTGGTAGACAAAGATAAAACAAAAAACATATGAACAGGATGGTATACTTATGATAAATCGGAAGCTCATTCAAAGGGAACAGGCTATAAAGGCAATTGAAAACGGTGAATTTGAAAGTGAAATGCTTACTTCCGCTTCCAGAGTTGTTGTGATTCTGACTCAGGATTGGTGCCCGCAGTGGCATGATATGAGAGGCTGGCTTTATCAGCTTGACATCCGGGAAGACGTTGATATTTATGAGCTGGAATACAATAAAACCGATTATTTTGATGAGTTCAGAAATTTCAAGGAAAACCAGCTGGGAAATGACACTATTCCCTATATCAGATTCTACAAGAAGGGAGTTTTTTACAGGGGATCAAACTATATCAGTGAGGGCCAGTTTTTCGAAATACTGAGTATGTAGTTTTTAATAAGTAAAACAAAAGAGTTTCAAACCATTCAAGGTTTGAAACTCTTTTTATCTTTATTGACTAATGATTACGACCAAATATTACTTAGTATATGGTATAAAGAAATTGGTGCTTTAACAACTCCAGTTTTACTCAGCCAGATAATCAGCTTTAGTTCTGTTGCTTTCAGCTTTTCCTGCGCTGGTGACACTGACATATACACTGCCGGAGGCTGTTCCCAGCTGCGGGATTACAACAGTTCCCGTTGTACCGCCGGTGGCTACGGTGGCAGAACCTAGAAGGCTTCCGCCGGCAGCAGCAGAGTAAACATTAACAATATCCCCACCGGTTAGATTTGTAACAGTTACTGTGTCGGAAGTTCCGGTTGGGTTATTGCTTACACTTATGTAGCCTGCGTAGGGTTCATTCGTCGTTTGCTCGGAAACATATTCGGCTTCGGTTCTCTTACTTTCTGTTTTACCCTTTGAAGTTACGGAAACAAATACGCTGCCTGCTTCCTCGCCCAGCTGCTTTATTGGAATTTTTACCTGATCACTTCCTGAGGAGGCTGTCATGGAGCCAAGGAGCTCTCCTTCGGATTCCGAATTATAAACCTTAACCTTGTCACCGGCTGTCAAACCTGATACCTGTATTATATCAGACAAAGTGACATTATTAGTTATATAGATATTGCCCGTATACGGTGCGGTTGACCTGCTTTCGGCAACATAGCTCACTTCTGTTCTGCCGCTTTCGGTCTTACCCTTTGTAATAGCCGAAACATAAACAGTTCCTGCAGACGATCCCAGATCTTCAATGGATACCGTCGCTTCTGTCTTATTATTGGCAACTGACGTATACCCCAGCAGGTTTCCGCCCGCTGCATTGTCATAAACCTTTACAACATCACCTGATGTCAGGTTGTAAACCGTAATGGTATCATTAATACCTACATTGTTCTCAATATAGATATCCCCGATATATGGTGCCATAGTGCTTGTTTCGGATATATATTCCGCTTTTGTCAGACTGCTTTCAGCTCTTCCGTAGTTTGTAACCGAAACATACACTTTTCCGGCTATTGAAGTGAGCTGTGTTACCGATATGGTCGCCATGCTGCTTCCCATTGGTACTGTTGTGGCACTTATGAGATTTCCATTGGCAGCGGCATCATATACTTTTACAACATCGCTTTCGTTCAGGCTCTTGACAGTTATGGTATCAGGCATACCAGCATTATTTACAATGAATATATCGGATGCTAAAGGTGCTACCGATTCGGCTTCATATTCTACTCCGGTTCTGGCGCTTTCACTCTTCCCGTAGTTGGTAACGGTAATATAAATCTTGCCTGCACCGGTGCCCAGCTGTGAAATATTTGCCGCAGCCGTTAGAGTATTCTGATCTGCAACTGCTGTTGCAAGCTTCGTACTTCCGGTTTCGGAATTGTAGATCTTAATGGTATCATATGCCAAAAGCCCGGTAACGGTTATTGTGTCCGACATGCCGGAATTATTCATTATTTTGACATTGCCGGCAGCAAGAGGTTCCGAAGCACTCTCTTTTGTATAGGAGATGGCAGCCCGGCTGCTCTCGGTTTTTCCCTTTGTGGTTACTGTAATATAAACAACTCCGTCATTTACACCCAACTGAGTTATTGAAACAGTAGCCTCGGTACTGTCGGCCGGAACTGTGGCAGTGCCGACAGGATTTCCTCCGGTCTCCTGGGCATATACTTTAATTACTGCATTAGGCTCCATTCCGAATAAGGTTATGGTATCCGCAAATCCAACATTATTGTAAATTTCCACATTGGATGCATCAGGAGGAGTTGAAGCGGTCTTTGATTCATAGGTGACCTTGACTCTTGTACTCTCCAGTTTTCCAGGAGTGGCTACCGTGATATAGACATCTCCTCCTGCATCGCTCAATTGTGAAACCGGTATGGTAACCTCCGAATTGTAGGTGGCTACAGTCCCTTTACCCAGCAGTGTTCCACCTGACTGGGCACTATATATGCTTACAACATCATTATCCTTTAAGCCGCCTACCGTTATTGTACTTGCAATCCCGTAGTTGTTGGCTATCAGTACCTTTGATGAAACCGGCTGGTCTGAGGCTTCCTCAGCTTTGTATATAGCTTCCGTTCTTGCTCCTTCAGCCTTATTTACACTGGTTGCGGTCACAAATACCTTACCAACCGCAGTGCCCAGCTGAGCTATCTCAACAGTTGCTTCAGTACTTGAAGCTGCTACTGTGGCTGAACCTAACAGGTTACCTCCCGCTTCCAGGGAGTACACTTTGACAACATCGCCCGGTGTCAGACCTGTAACCCTTACGGTATCGGCCGAACCTGCATTATTGGTAACTGTAATGCGGGCACTGTCCAGTTTGCCTGAAACAGGCTCGGCAGGGTAGTCGGCGACAACTCTCTTACTTTCGGCCTTGTTTGTACCTGTAACCGTAACAAATACTTTGCCTATTGTGGTACCAAGCTGATCAATTGTTACTGTGGCTTCGGAGCCATAAGTTGTTACGGTCGCCGAACCGAGCAGGGTTCCGCCTGTTTCAGCGGAATAAACCTTGACCACATCTCCCGCGGTTAGGCCGGTTACCTTAACAGTATCAGCGGCGCCTGAATTATTATTTATTGTAATATTTTTGTCTTCAGGCTCAGCCGATTTTCCTTCGTCGGAATAATCAGCTTTTGTTCTATTGCTTTCAAGCTTACCGGAGTTTGTAACAGATATGTATACGGAGCCTGTAGCAGTTCCAATCTGTGCAACAGTTATGGTGGCATCCGTGCCTGCTGCAGGAACTGTCGCGCTTCCCAGGAAATTCCCCTGTTTTTCGGCACTATAGGCCTTGATAATATCGCCGGGATTCAGGCCTGATACATAAATGGTGTCCTGGGTACCGACTATATTGTTGGTAACAACTATTTGAGTCGAAGTTAATTCATCAGATGAAGCTTCACCTGTGTAAGTTACTTCTTTTCTTGCACTTTCCGATTTATCGGTGCTTGATACGGTTACATATACACTGCCCGAACCCTTACCCAATTGTGAGATGCTGACAGTAGTATCGGTTGATCCGGCAGCTACCGTAGCTGATCCCAGGAGTGTACCTCCCTGCAGTGAATCATATACTTTTACCACATCTCCCGCGGATAATCTTGTAAAGTAAACAGTGTCGGCTTTTCCGGCATTGTTTGTTACAGTGATGTCTGAGGAATCCACATCGGCATAAACACTCTCTGCCTTGTAGGCTGCATTTGTTCTGACGCTTTCAGCTTTGCCGGTGCTGGTTACGGTCACATATACACTGCCTGAAGCGGTTCCCAGCTGAGCAACATTTACCGTAACATCGGCTGCTGAGCTTGCTACTGTTGCAGTTCCGATGATATTACCCTGTGAAGGTGCGTTATAAATTCTTACAATATCTCCGGGGGTAAGGTTGCTTACATAAATAGTATCTGCCTTTCCAACATTGTTTGATATTGAAATGTTATTTATATTGGGCTGTGCCGAGGTTCCTTCGGCACTATAGTCAATTTTTGTCCTGCCGCTTTCCTGGGCACCGGGCTGGGTGATTGTCAAATAAACCGAGCCTCCGGCAATTCCCAGCTGTGAAATAGTTACTGTTGCATCAGTTTTTGAGGTTGCTACTGTCGCCGAACCCAGGAGAGAGCCTGAAGCAGATAAACTGTAAACCTTGATTACAGTACCTTCTGTTAAGCCGGTGACATATATTGTGTCTGCCGCTCCCGAGTTATTGGTTACCGTTACTGAGTTCGGATCCAGCGAATTGGATTTAGACTCTGCAGGGAAATCCGCTTTTGCCCTGGAACTCTCAAATTTCCCGGAGGTTGTAACGGATATGTAAACAGAGCCGCTCCCGGTTCCCAGCTGTGAGATTGATATTGTGACATCGGTGGCCGATTTGGCAACGGTTGCGCTTCCCAACAGATTTCCTGTGGATTCTGCATCATATACCTTGACAACATCGCCGCCCATAAGACCTGAGACATATATTGTATCTGCTTTGCCTACGTTGTTGGTGACAATTATGTTGGATGGAGCTATATCTGAGGAAGAGCCTTCTGACGAATAGTTGACCGCAACTCTGGAACTCTCATTTCTTCCGGCATTGGTTATGGATACATATACGGTACCTTCCCCTGATCCCAACTGAGGTATTGATACTGTTGCTTCATTTCCGGAGGAATTTACTGTTGCCTGTCCAAGCAGACTTCCTTTTGTTCCTTTATTGTATATCTTTACAACGTCACTTGGAGAGAGGCCTGTAATATATACCGTGTCTGCTTTTCCCGAGTTATTGGTAACGGTGATAAAACCTGTATTAGGCTTTTCAGAGGCAAGCTCACCTTCAAATTCTACTGACACAGCCCCACTTTCAGCAAGTTCCTTGCTTGTTACGGTAATAAATACAGATCCTGCGTCAACTCCAAGCTGAGGTACTGATATTGTTGCATCGTAGGCTGATGAACTCACTGTTTTAGTTGCCAGAACCTTGTCGCTATCGTTATATATCTTTATAACATCGCCGCCGCTGAGACCAGGGATATAAATGGTGTCGGCGCTTTTGGCATTGTTGTTTATTACTATATTGTCAGGATTTAGCTGTGCCGATACAGGTTCAGCTTTGTATGGGACTTTTGTCCTTTCGCTTTCCAGATAGCCTTTGCTTGTAACGGTTACATATACGAAGCCTTCTCCAATGCCAACCTGAGGTACTGTTATTGTAACATCAGAGCCGGAGGTGGAAACAGTTTTGCTGCCCAGCAGCTTTCCGCCGGTCTCCGCACTGTAAACTTTAATTACATCTCTTGGATTAAGTCCTGAGACATAAATAGAGTCCGATTTTTGAGCGTTATTTGTTATGGTTACGGCAGAAGCGTCTTTAATAGGTTGGGACTTTGGTTCACCGGAATATTTTGCTTCTGTCCTGCTGCTTTCGGTATTTCCCTTTTCCACAACCGATATAAATAAACTGCCTTCTTCTGTCCCCAGTTGTGGAACGCTGAGTTTAATTTCATCCTTACTCTTTGAAACGGTCCCGTAGGTCAATACCCTGGTATCTTTTGAATCGGTATAAACCTTGACTACCGATCCGGGTTCAAGACCGAATATATAAATAATATCGGATTTTCCTGTAAGATTGTTGGTTATGATTATATTACCGGCCACAGGAGCGGCGGATGCAGCAAATACATTCTGAACATTCAGAGATAGGTTTGCAAGCACCAGTGCTATAACCATGATGATTGATAGAATTCGTTTCATTAGATATTGTCTCCTTTTCAGAAATTACTCTTTTGTAGACGAAAAAGTCTTTAAAACTAATATTTTCGTGTTATGTATCGGCAATTTGTAACAAAGTTATTAGGATAAATTGAAACTACTTGTATTTCCTTTCTTACAATTTTTTGCACAAAAAAAGAACAGGGTATGACTTTAACACACTCTGTTCTAACATAACAAATTCAATTTCTTAACTTAACTCATAGTGCTAATTGAAATTTGACAAAAACATAAAAATTCCAGCACATATTTCCGATTTATCTATAGGAACTTCGCCGGTTTACTAAAGATAAAAGAGGAAATAAACATGCTGGAATATAACCATTCTATCAATAAGATTGAGAATTTTAAAGACTTTTT
>JAEVZU010000230.1 GCA_023392075.1 Bacillota bacterium
CAAGCGATTATGCTTTGACCATGCGGTTTGAAGCATATGAGGATGAAAAGATATTTGGTATGGGGCAGTACCAGGAAAAAGTTTTAGATAAAAAAGGTGCCGCTTTGGAGCTGGCACACCGCAACTGCCAGGCCAGTGTTCCCTTTATGCTGTCAAGCCGCGGCTATGGCTTTCTATGGAATAACCCTGCCGTCGGAACAGTTACCTTCGGCACAAACCGGACAGAATGGACGGCCAGAAGCACAAAGAAGCTGGACTATTTTATAACAGCGGGCAAAACTCCGGCTCAAATTGAAGAACAATATGCCAATGCGGCAGGGAAGGCGCCCATGATGCCCGAATATGGAATGGGCTTCTGGCAGTGCAAGCTCAGATACCGTACACAGGAGGAGCTTCTGAACGTGGCAAGGGAGTATAAACGCCGAGGTGTACCCGTTGACGTTATTGTTATAGATTTCTTCCACTGGACTAAACAGGGTGATTTTAAATTCGAGCCGAGAGATTGGCCCGATCCGGAGGCAATGATAGCCGAATTAAAGGAACTGGGCATGGAACTTATGGTATCGGTTTGGCCCACAATTGACAGCAGGTCGGAAAACTATCCGGAGATGGCTTCAAGCGGGTACCTGATCTCTTCCGACAGAGGTATGAACATAAATATGAACTGGATGGGTGAAACAGTGTTTTTTGACGCGACACATAAGGGGGCAAGAGATTATGTGTGGCAGGTTTGCAAAAAGAATTATTATGACAAGGGCGTCAGGATTTTCTGGCTGGACGAAGCAGAACCTGAGTATGGTCCGTATGATTTTGATCTTTACAGATATCATCAGGGTCCCGCGCTGCAATGCACGAATATTTATCCTGCTATGTATGCAAAAGGTTATTTTGACGGGATGACGGCCGAAGGTCAAAAAAACATATGCAATCTGGTCCGTTCGGCATGGGCCGGAAGCCAGCGCTATGGAGCCCTGGTATGGTCCGGGGATATATCCTCCACCTTCAGGGCTATGAGAGAGCAGCTTCAAATTGGTCTTAATATGGGTATTGCGGGAATTCCATGGTGGACCACCGATATCGGGGGCTTTTTAGGGGGCTTTGTGGAGGATAAAAATTTCCACGAATTACTGCTCCGCTGGTTTGCGTTCGGGGTGTTTTCACCCGTATTCCGCCTTCATGGAGAGCGTGTACCTTATATTAAGCTAGAACAGGCGGTAATTGACGGAGTTACCCAGATGTCTTCGGGCAGTTCAAATGAAATATGGAGCTATGGCGAAGAGAATTATGAAATTATGAAAAACTACATATTTATGAGGGAAAGATTGCGTCCATATGTAAGAGACTGTATGAAAGAAGCGCATATCAAGGGAACACCGGTAATGAGGACCATGTTCTATGAATTCCCCGAGGATGCACAATGCTGGAATACCGGAACTCAGTATATGTTCGGACCGGATATCCTGGTAGCTCCCGTATTTGAACCGGGACAGAGAAGCCGGGAGGTTTACCTGCCTGAAAAGCAGGCCTGGAAAAATGCTAAAAACGGTAAAGTATTTGAGGGCGGTCAAACTGTTAATGTTGACGCACCGTTAAATGAAATACCTTTGTTTGTGAGGGCTGAAAAGAACTATCCGATTTATTGATTTGCTTCAATTTATTATGTCAAAGAGAGATTATACCGATATATTTTATAGATTTAGTGAAATATTAATGATTTTATTCACTAAACAACATTACAATCTATTAACAATATACAATACGTTTTTGAGCGGTGAATTTGCCCTGCGGCTGCGTTGAAGCCGCTTGCAAGGCACAAAGCCTCTCTGCGCGTGTTGTACATTGTCAATAGAGGGTATATGTGATTAATGCATAAAAAAGTAAAACAGGGGGTAAACAATGGTTACATGTAAAAATCTCTTTGAGAACAAAAATATTGAGGTGATTGAAAGCAAGGGGGCTGTCAAGGTACTTGAATACAAAAAGGATATCAGCGTAAATGCGGCTAACGCAATGGCCATGTACTATGCATCCGAAATGAACGTAAGAAAGAGACAGGTCTTGATTGAACTGAACAACAGTGCGTATACCATAAGCGCCGGAGCTATGCAGTGGACTGCAGGTGCGGTCAGCATGGCTGCCGATGTCAAGGGTTTGGGTGACCTGTTGGGGAAAGCCCTGTCCTCCAAAGTAACAAAAGAATCGGCTATAAAACCCAAATATCAGGGTAACGGCTTTTTAATGCTGGAACCCACATACAGGCATATTCTGCTGGAAGAGGTATCCGACTGGGGCGGCCTGGTACTGGATGACGGTCTTTTTCTTGCATGTGAATCAGGAATACATCAAACAGTAGTTGCAAGATCAAATCTGTCCTCGGCTGTTTTGGGAAAGGAAGGCCTATTCAACTTATGTCTCAGAGGAAACGGGGTTGCAGTGCTTGAGAGTCCGGTACCCAGGGATGAACTTATGGAATTTGTTCTGGAAAATGATGAATTGAGAATTGATGGAAATTATGCAATCGCATGGTCGGATACTCTTGATTTCAGAGTTGAAAAGTCAAGTAAAAGCCTGATTGGCTCCGCTGTTTCAGGCGAAGGGTTTGTCAATGTGTACCGTGGAACAGGAAGGGTATTGCTGGCTCCCGTATGCTGATAATTCATTCTTGACACGAACATGTGTTCGGTGTATGATATAAGTATCATATTAAGCAGGTGATATTTATGGTGAATTATTTTCTTAAAGCCTCACTTGAACGCAACCAGCCCATAACCATTATTTATATGAAGGATGATGAAATTACCGAAAGAAATATAAAGGTATTTGAGATTAATAATGGTAATGTCAGGGCATTCT
>JAEVZU010000316.1 GCA_023392075.1 Bacillota bacterium
GTAAGTATTCTGATAAATATAAAAAGATAGGGCAGAAAATTAAATACTATAGAAAACAGAAGGGATTTACCCAACAGGAACTGGCCGATAAAATTTCTATCAGCCTGAGCTACCTTACCAAGATTGAAGCTCAGAACTGTGATAAGCCCTTTTCGCTGGAAGTCCTGTTTGAAGTTAGTAGACGCATTGAATATATCTGTAACATGTTTATTGGAGGATATTTAAAATTCCAATGCTGAAGCCGAATTCACTCAGGATAATTGAGTAGTCTGATGTGTATTATTATCCCTGTTTAAAATATAAGGTCAGAGTTTAACTCTGATAGTGATCGTATAACAAAAGAAGGTATCGGTTTTCCGATACCTTTTGTTTTGATAAAATCTACACCCCAAATCCAACGATAACCCAATGCATACTTGTGTTGAAACGTACAAATTTCAGGTATGTACTTTGTGAGCAACCCATTTATAGAGGCCAGTATAGAAGCACTATCATAAATCTTTACATATATTTTAATTGTTTTAGTTGTACGGCACTCCCTCTTCCAACCGGTTTTAATATTCCCTCTGTCAATTGTCCATCAAACCGATGTAAAGTCAAAACTCATTGACTTCTTTTTTCCTTAAATTTCAAATAAATAGTTAAAATCGTGAGTTTATTTAAACATAAATAGCTCGAAACTTTTAACATTTGAAGTAAATGTTAAATTGAAAAGTTTAAAATATATATGCTCTGGTGCTAAAGTTAATTCAGCAAATACAACATGGTATGCAAAACATTTTAGTGTCAGGGGGAATATTTGTTAATGTCTAAAGTAGTTTATGGAATAAACCGGTCAAAAAAAATAAAATCTAAAGATGGATTATTATATGAAATAAAAAAGAATAAATCCATATATACAATGATTTTACCGGGAATACTCTTTTTCTTGATTTTCGCGTATGTTCCTATGGTGGGTGTAATTACTGCTTTTAAAGATTATGATATCAAAAAGGGAATATTCGGCAGCAGTTGGAATGGTTTTGATAATTTTAAATTCTTCTTCTCTTCGGGGGATGCTTTTAAGATTACATTTAATACGTTTTATTTAAATCTATTATTCTTAGTATTCAGTACAGTTATTTCAGTAGCATTGGCAATATTCTTAAACGGGCTTACGGCCAACAGCTTTAAAAGAATATCCCAATCGGTAATGTTTTTGCCGTATTTCGTATCGTGGGCCATTGTCGGAATAATCACTCAAGGTTTTTTTGCAAGCGATAACGGGGCAATAAACAGCCTGCTGAAGACGTTGAATGTTGAGCCGGTAAGCTGGAACAGCTCTCCGGGTCTATGGCCCTTTATACTGGTGGTTTTCTATATCTGGAAATGGTGCGGGTATAACCTTGTTATTTACCTGGCGACTATTACAGGGTTTGACACCGAATGCTATGAAGCCGCCTCCATCGATGGTGCCAGTAAATTTCAACAGATAAGATATATAACAATTCCGCTTCTGATGCCGACAATTCTGGTTCTGGCACTGCTCCAGATAGGTAAAATCTTTTACGGGGATTTCGGAATGTTTTATTCAATAATCGGTGACAACGGTATGTTATATGCAACCACCGATGTTATTGATACATATGTTTACAGAGCGCTCAGGCAGATGTCCGATTTCGGAATGGCTTCGGCAATCGGCTTATACCAGTCGGTAATGTGCTTTATAATGGTATTTGGCTCCAACCTGCTGGTTAGAAAATATCAGAGTGACGGAGCGCTGTTTTAACGTATGGAAATTTATATCACCTAAACATAGTTGTAAGTATTAAAAAGATGGAGGAAAGATAATGGTACGTTCAAAAATAAACAATAATAAAAGCAACCTTATATATAACCTCGTAGCCTGTATATCAATTATTTTATTTTCTCTGTTCTGCCTTTTACCCTTTTGGTTAATGGTAGCGGGGGCTTTTACCAATGAAACCTCAATAATTCAAAACGGATACCAGCTGTTTCCAAAAGAGTTTTCATTACAGGCATTTGAAACGATATTTGCAGGAAGCAGGGTCTTTAGTGCATATAAAATCACTATTGCAGTTACAATATTAGGAACATGTTCTGCAATGCTTATAACATCAATGATGGCTTATGGACTTTCTCTCAGGACAATTAAGTACAGAAACCAGATATCATTTTATGTAGTGTTTACCATGCTGTTTTCCGGTGGATTGGTACCCTGGTATATTTTAATTACCCAGTATCTGAAAATCCAGGATACAATTTGGGTTTTGTTTGTACCATACCTTATAAACCCATGGTACATGCTGTTGTTAAAAAAGTTTTTCAGCACAATCCCGGAATCCTTGATAGAATCTGCCAAGATTGACGGAGCAAAGGATTTTTACATATTTGTAAAAATCGCACTTCCTCTGTCTCTGCCTGCACTGGCTACAATAGGCCTGTTTTACAGTTTGTTTTTCTGGAATGACTGGTGGCTTGGTCTGCTTTTTATAAATGACAGGCATCTTCAGCCATTGCAGTTGCTTCTTAGAGCGTTGGTATCCAATCTTTCCTCGGAGGTACAGGCACTTAATCCCAACGCTAAACAGGGTATAATACCTCCGGCATATTCTGTGCGAATGGCAACAAGCCTGGTTACAATCGGCCCTATTGTGTTGTTTTACCCATTTGTTCAGAAATATTTTGTAAAAGGTTTGACTGTGGGAGCAGTTAAAGGTTAGTGGCCTGCAACCTGTGAATTTAGGTGTTACAGACCATTAGATGGCTATTGCCGGGAATCCGGTTAGCATATAAAAAAGTTAAGGGGGAATTTTTTAAATGATCAAAAAGTTAATTTGTCTGGTTGTTTCAGCTGGTATGTTGGCATCAGTGTTTACTGCCTGCGGTTCCGGTTCTGATTCAGGCACATCAACATCAACAAGTTCTGCAACCGGTACTGCAGCAGTTAGTTCAGGCGAAACAACAGGTTCCGGCACTTTGACACCGTATTCGCTTTCAGCTTTGCTGCCCGGAGATACTCCTCTTCAATTGGATGAAGTATTGGCTGAAACCAATAAAAAGCTGGAAGAGGCACTTAATGTAACGTTAAGCATTACCTTTGCATCCTGGACCGATTTTCCCAACAAATCACAGGTTATGGTTGCGGCAGGAGATCAGACCGATCTGATTTTTGACGCACCGTGGATGCATTTGTCACAGATGATTTCAAAGGGAGCATATCTGGATTTGGAACCCTTGTTAAACAAATCAGGTCCGGATTTAATAAAGGCATTTCCAAAACAAATGATTGACGCCAACCGTCAAAACGGCAAGATAATGGGTATCCCTTTGGGTGATGTATTATCCAGCCAGCATGGTATCTGGATCCGTGGAGATCTTAGAGAGAAATACGGAATGGCCCCAATTGAAACTATTGAACAATATGAACAGTATTTAACAAAAGTAAAAGAAAATGAAAAGAACATGATTCCTTTGACCTGGCTCGGCAACTACTGTATCGGCAGCAATGGTTTTTACGATGCGGGTTATGATGTTACATTGTTCGGAGGAAATAACGCTGAAGTAGATATATTCGCAACAGGCGACAAGGTTGAAGATATAGTACCTATATATGAAAATCCGCATGTTCTGGATTGGATAAAGCTGGCGAGAAAGTGGTATACCTCCGGTTTGATAGAAAAGGATCAAATGACTCAAAAGGATGAGGCGGGAGCATTTAAGTCCGGCAAGGTAGCATCCATAAAAGGAGATTATATTGTCGGTACCATATCAAATCAATTAGGTGCAATAATACCGGGTGCAAAAGTTGAGTTTGTAAATTTTGAAGGAAAAGATACCAAACATGTAACAAATTTTGCACAATGGAACTTCATTTGTATAAATGCCAATTCAAATGATCCCGACAGGACGGTTAAATTCTTAAACTGGATGTACCAGGATCAGGCAAATTACGATATATTGAGATATGGAATCAAGGACACAAACTGGGTGGATACAGGTGATAAGACATATGATCTGCCAAAGGGAATAGATGCATCAAAAAATTATAACTTCCCTGGCTACGATCTCATGTGGAATCCAAACTTTGAAAGAACTTTGGCCACTTCCTCTGATGATGATAAGTTCTATTATAAAAAGCTCAGAGATCCAAATCAGCTTATTGCTTCACAACTGATGGGCTTTACTCCCAATCTTGATCCTATTAAAAATGAAATTGCAAAGGTATCTGCTATTTGGCCTGCAACAATGCTGCCCATTTTAAATGGCTCCCTGGATATTTCCGAACTGCCGAAGGTTCAGAAGAAACTGGAGGATGCAGGATATCTGAAAATTGTAGCTGAAGCTAAAAAACAGGTTGAAGAATTTCAGGCTTCCAAGAAATAAAAATTCCAATATGTAAACACAAACTCCAAAAGTAGGTTCATTACCCTGGACTTACTTTTGGAGTTTGTGTGCTGCAATTGAAAAAACATCTGGCATTGTTAACATAATCTTGCTATGATAAAAAAGTCAACTACTATTGCTGAGAGCCGATAGTTTCAACCGTAATTGACTTTATGAGATTAACTCTAATAATGTAGAATAGGGTGATTTATGTTGAAAGCGTTTAAAATGAGGAGTTCATTTACCAAATTGTTTTATTCTTTGATTATTCTGTTATCTATAATACTGTTAACCTGTTCTATGGTATTTTATGATAACTATGAAAAACAAACCATACGGCAGGCAAGTGACTCATCAAAGCAAATCCTTACTCAAACTGCATTAGCTGTAGATTTTGTCTGGGACCTGTCCAGCAACCATCTTTATGATCTCTACGGAGACGGGGATGTATATAATTGTATTTACAGTAGAAATGTTTCTCCCACTGAAGCAATAAATGCAAGTTTAAAAATAACAAAAGCCATATCTAACAGCAGGTTTTTAGAATCTGTTTATTTGTACAACGGAAATATGCAGAAGGTCTTTTCTACAAAGGGAAGTACCTCTTCCGCAGGGGAATTTTATGATAAGGATATATTAAAGCTTCTGAACAATGAGGATGAAATGAAAACACTTCATTTTATTCCCCGGAAAGTAAACTATATTATAAACGGTGTTGAAATTAACGATAACCTGCTTACCTTGATTTCAAGCGAAGCACCGGATAATAACGGAAATCTTGAGGGCGCCTTGATAATAAATGTCAAGGAAGGCTATATCAGGAATATTCTGAAATCACTGATACCCTTTTCAGATGATGTCACCATGCTGATAGATGAAAAGGGAAGGGTTATTTCCGATTATGATCCGGAGGTGTTTCTTAAAGATTTGTCTTCAGAGGAATATATAAAAACCATAGTTGCATCAAAAGATAATTCAGGGCAGTTTACTGTGGAGGTAAACGGTGAAAAATCACTTGTAACCTTTATTTCGTCAAATAAATTGAAATGGAAAATAATACAGGTTACCCCATATGGGAAATTAGTTGCAAAGGCTTATAACATGCGCAATCTGATTATAATTTTTTGCATAATTTTATTTTTTATAGGAGTTATAATATCATATTTCATATCCAGAAAATTCTATTTGCCTATTCGCAGACTTGTTAATAAGGCAAATGATATTTCAACGGGTACTATTGTAACTAAAGGCTCTAAAAAGCATGAATTAGAGTATATTTCGGATATTATACTAAACATGAAAGACGAGTTGTTGAAAGCAAAGTATCAATCCATGGATGATCTGAGGTTAATCCGGAATGAGCTGCTCAAGGAGCTTCTGCTTAACGGGCATATTCACCGGGCAGATCTTGAAGACCGGTTTAATACTATGGAATTTGATTTTGAAAATGTTATTGTTTATATTTTAAAGATTGATAGCTACTTTAATGAAGTAACATTAAAGTATTCAGCAGAAGATTTATCTCTTTACAGGTTTGCCATAGCCAATATTGCGCAGGAATTGACGGGACAGGTTTATACAAATGAAACTGTAGATATGGGTGAAGATACCATCGCTGTAATTGTAAAAACTAATGGAGAAGCTGAGGATACAATTGAAGCTGATTTGAAAACGGTCATAAGGCAGATTCAGGATGCAGTACAGAAATATTTGAATTTTTCATTAAGCTGCAGCATCGGCCAATTACAGATGGATATAAAAAATATTAATAAATCGTATAATATTGCTAATTTAAATTCAAACTACAGGTTGATATATGGCAAAAGGTCTGTAATAACACAGGAAATGCTGAACCTGACGGATATTTCCAAATATCATTACTCTGAAGATATTTTCATGCCTGTACTGAATAATTTGAAGCTGCGCAAATATAATCTTGTGGAGAAACAGGTCGATAAGTTTTTTGGCAGACTGACCATGATGGAATATGACGATATTATGGTCACACTTTCCCAGATCATACATGATTCTATTGCTACAATTAATCTGATGAATCAATACAATAATTCGGGAAATTTATACTCTTTCAAAGTTTTGAGAGATCAAATGGAGAAATTTGATACCCTGGAGGAAATTAAAGAATGGCTGCTTTGTATATACAGAAAGGAAATTGAATACATAGAAGACAATCCTAAAGATACAAAAAAAGAATATATTGATATGGTTTTCAGCATAATTCAAAGCGAATATAATGATCCCGGATTAAATATTGAAAGCATCGCCGAGCGGGTAGGCTTGTCGGTCAATTATTTAAGGGCTGTTTTCAAAGAATTATCGGGAATATCCTTGACAGATTATATAAGTAAATACAGGTATGAAAAGGCTTTGGAGCTGCTTGTAAATTCCAGTCTGACCATTGCAGCCATAAGTGAAATGATTGGAATGAATTCGGAGAATCATTTTTATACTTTCTTTAAAAAATTTAACGGTCTTACACCTACCCAATTCAGAAAGAAAGAGCAGAATTAATACTAAACAGATTCCAGGAGAAATATTTAAAAAATTTGTATAGCTTTAAAATATGAAGTAATAAAATAAATAGAATATTGAGGAATATTTAAATTCAACAGTGTAATTTAGCCGGATGTATTAATAAAATTAGAATAAATTTATTTATTCTATTTTTTTTGGAGGGCACAATGGTACAAAGATATATACATAATCCAATAATCAGACCGCAGGATGTTAAACCCTCAAGGCCGGATTTTGAAGTTATATGCGTATTTAATGCAGGAGTCGCCAGATTGGGCGATGAAGTGATTTTATTGTTAAGGATAGCAGAAAGGCCGATCAATCATAATAATGCTATTCATATTGCTCCTATTTATGACGTTGAGAAAGCTGTAATTATTAAAAAGAGCTTTTCGGCAGATGAACCCGGCTGTGATTTTTCAGATTCACGGTGGATCAGGACTCCTTCAGATAATTATATTACCTCTATTTCTCATTTAAGAGTGGCACGCAGCAAGGATGGAATTCATTTCAAAATTGAAGAGAAGCCGGCCATTTCACCTGAAAACATATATGAAATTTATGGTATCGAGGACCCCAGAATAACCTTTATTGACAATACATTTTATATCAGCTACAGTGCCATATCCGCTTTAGGGATAACTTCCTGTCTTGCGTCCACAAAGGACTTTATTGAGTTTCAGCGGCATGGTGTTATATTTCATCCTGATAATAAGGATGTTGAGATTTTTCCCGAAAAAATAAACGGCAGGTATTATGCCCTGAACAGGCCGTCAATGTCACATTTCGGGAAGATGGATATATGGATATCTGAATCTCCCGATTTGATTTCATGGGGACCCCACAGACACCTGGCAGGTGCACGGGAGGGTTACTGGGATAATGGCAGAATTGGCGGAAGTGCTGTTCCCTTCAGGGTGAAGGAAGGCTGGCTTGAGATATATCACGGGGCTACAAAAGACGATAAGTATTGTCTGGGGGCTATGCTTCTGGACCCGGAACAACCCTGGAAAGTGATTGCAAGAAGTGAGAAGCCTATCATGGAACCGGTAGAAGACTACGAGATAAATGGATTTT